>JAOPWD010000538.1 GCA_025965875.1 Pseudonocardiales bacterium | reverse complement strand
GCGACGAGTCGCTCGATCAGCGCGTCGTGGACGTCCTCGTGCACGACGAGCCGCGATCCGGCCACGCAGGTCTGCCCGGATGCGGCGAAGATGCCGGCGATCACGCCGTTCACCGCCGCGTCGAGGTCGGCGTCCGGGAACACCACCTGCGCGGACTTGCCGCCGAGCTCCAGAGTCGTCCGCGCGAGGTGCGCGGCGGCACCCTGCGCGACCTTGATGCCGACGTTCGGCGAACCGGTGAACGCCACCTGCCGCACTCCCGGGTGGCCGACCAGCGCCGCACCCAGTTCGGCGCTCTGTCCGGTGACGACGTTGAAGACGCCGGGGGGCAGACCGGCCTCCTCGACCCGCTTCGCGAGCTCGAGTGCGGTGACGGGCGTGTACTCCGACGGCTTCACGACCAGGGTGCAACCGGCCGCGAGCAGCGGTGCGAACTTCCACATCAGCAGCGAGAGCGGCGAGTTCCACGGCACGATGGCCGCGACCACGCCGATCGGCTCGTGCCTCGTGTAGATCAGGAAGTCCGGGTTCTGCGCCGGAATGACCTCGCCCTGCAGCTTGTCGGCGAGGCCCGCGAAGTACCGCAGCCACTCCGGCAGCGCCTTGGCCTGCCCCGACGTCTCGCGGATCAACTTGCCGTTGTCGGTGCTCTCGAGCACCGACAGTTGCTCGGCGTCGCGCTCGAGGATGTCAGCCAACCGGCGCATGTGCCGGGCGCGGTCGAAGCCGGTGCACCGGCCCCACTCCCCCTCCATCGCTGCTGTCGCGGCCTGGACGGCGAGGTCGACGTCGGCGGCACCCGCATCGGGGACGCTCGCCCACGCCAGGCCGGTGAACGGGTTGACGGTCTCGAACCGGCGACCGTCCGCGGCGTCGAGCCACTGGTCGCCGATCCGCATCTGATAGCTCGACACCGTCGCCTCCTCGGTGGTCGGGTCGGCCTTCGTCGTTGTCACAGGTACACCCCCTTGCGGACGTCTTGCACGATGCGGTCCACCGACGGCAGCACCGCGTCTTCGAGGCTGTCGGCCGAGGGCAGTGGGATGTGCGGAGTGGTGATTCGGCGGATCGGCATGTCGAGGTCCCAGAAGCACTCGTCGGCCGCGATCGACGCGATTTCGGCGCCCCACCCGAGCAGCCGCGGGTTCTCCTCAACGGTGAACAGCCGGCCCGTCCGCGAGATCGAGGTGAGCAGCGTCTGGGTGTCGAGCGGGACGAGCGAACGGACGTCGATCACCTCGACGTCGATGCCCTCGCGGGCGAGCTCCTCCGCGGCGTCGAGCGCCCGCCCCACCATGAGTCCGAGAGCGAGGACAGTGGCGTCCTTGCCGGGACGGCGGATCGCGGCTTTGCCGAGTTCGTCGACGATCTCGCCGTCGGGCACTTCGCCCTTGCTGGCGTACAGACCCTTGTGCTCGAAGAACAGCACCGGGTCGTCGCAGCGCACGGCCGCAGCCATCAGGCCCACCACGTCGAGCGGCGTCGACGGCGTGACGACCTTGAGGCCCGGCACTGCCATCGCCCAGTTCTCGACCGACTGCGAGTGCTGCGCACCCATGCGCAGGCTGCCGCCGTTGCCCGACTTGATCACCAGCGGCATCGTCACCTGACCGTTGGTCATGTAGCGCATCTTGGCGATCTCGTTGACGACGATGTCCCAGCAGACCGCGAAGAAATCAGCGAACATGATCTCGGCGATCGGGCGCAGGCCGGTCATGGCCGCGCCCATCGCGGCACCCAGGATCGCCTGCTCCGAGATCGGGGTGTCGACGACGCGCGTGCGGCCGAACTGCTCGGACAGTCCGCCCGTCGTCTTGAACACTCCGCCCGCTCCGCCGATGTCCTCGCCGATCAGCATCACCCGCCCGTCGCGGGCCATCTCCTGGGCGATGCCGCGCGACACGGCCTCGCGGTAGCTCAGTTGCGCCATTGGGAACCCCCATCCGCCCACACGTCGGTGAAGGCACTTTCGACATCGGGCAGCCGCCCGTTCTTCGCCTCTTCGGTCGCCTCATCGACCGCCTGCGCCACGTCCCCCCGGATAACGTCCAACTCGCTCTCGGCGACGCCGAGCCGCGCGAGACGAGCCCGGTAGATCGTCAACGGGTCGTAGGCCAGCCACGCCTCAACCTCGCCGGCCGGGCGGTACTTGCCCGGATCGGCGCGCGAGTGGCCGCCGTGGCGATAAGTGACGGCCTCGATCAGTGACGGTCCGCCGCCGGAGCGCGCCAGCTCGAGAGCGTCGGCCGCCGTCCGGTAGACGACGTCCACGTCGTTGCCGTCGATCTTGATCGCGGGCAGCCCGTAGGCCGCCGCACGATCCGCAGCGGGCGAGGGGACAGCTGTGATCTCGGCGATCGACGTGTACTCCATGTAGAGGTTGTTCTCACAGACGAACACCACGGGCAGGGAGAACACGGCCGCGTAGTTCAGCGCCTCGTGGAACGCGCCGATGTTCGTCGTGCCGTCGCCGAAGAAGCAGACCGTCACCTGCCCGCTGCCCCGCACCTGAGCCGACCACGCCGCGCCGTTGGCGACGCAGAGGTGGGCCCCGATGATCGCGTAGCTGCCGAGGACGCCGTGCTCCACGGAGGTCAGGTGCATCGAGCCGCCCTTGCCGCCCATCAGGCCGTTCGCGCGGCCCAAGAGTTCGGCCAGCACCGGCGCCATCGGGACGCCGCGGGACAGGGTGTGCGCGTGCCCGCGGTACGTGGCGAACGTGTAGTCGTCCTTGCGCATCGCCCCGCCGAAGCCGGCACTGATCGCCTCCATGCCGAGCGACAGGTGGCTCGTGCCCTTGACGAGCTGCTGCATGAACAGGTCGTAGGCGCGCTTCTCGAACTGGCGCAGCTCCTCAAGCCGCCGGTAGAGGTCCAGCCGTACGGCCGGAGCGATGTCCAGGTCGTCCTGCGCCGTCGAGGCAGCGGGCGGGAGAACGCTCGGGTGGGCGCCGTACTCGTGCTCGGTGCGGATGGCGGTCATGCCTCACCCCGTCCCTTCGGGTTGTTCAGGTGTGACTGCGATTCGCGGACGGACGGCAGCGGGCCGCCCGTCGCGTAGTAGCGCTGGCCGGCGACGAGGAGATCTTCGGCCGGGAAGCGGGTGATGACCTCACAGCCGTCGGCCGTCACCACGAGCTCCTCCTCGATGCGCGCCGCCGACCAGCCGTCCTTTGCCGGCCAGTACGTCTCGAGGGCGAAGACGTTGCCCTCCTGCAGCACCTCCGGGTGATCCAGCGAGGTGAGCCGGCTGAAGATCGGCTTCTCCCAGACGTTGATGCCCACCCCGTGCCCGTACTGCAGGGCGAAGGCCGCCTCCTCGTTCTCGAAACCGAACTCCTCGGCCTTGGGCCAGAGCGAGACGATGTCGGCCGTCGTGGCGCCGGGCTTTACCGCGGCGAGGGATTCGTCCATGATTTCGCGCGCCCTCACGTAGGCGTCCCGCAGAGCCGGCGACGCGCTGCCGACGGCGAAGGTCCGGTAGTAGCAGGTCTGATACCCCATGTACGTGTGGACGATGTCGAAGTAAGCGGGGTCACCGGGGCGCATCATCCGGTCGGAGTACAGGTGCGGGTGCGGGTTGCACCGCTCCCCGGAGATCGCGTTGATGCCCGACACGAACTCCGAGCCGTTGTCGTAGAGCAGCTTCGACACCAGGCCGACGACCTCGTTCTCCCGCA
The DNA here is from genome assembly GCA_025965875.1 of Pseudonocardiales bacterium. Lineage (GTDB taxonomy): Bacteria > Actinomycetota > Actinomycetes > Mycobacteriales > Jatrophihabitantaceae > QHCC01. Next base: position 6,790 of record JAOPWD010000538.1, on the reverse strand, counting down.
TGCCCGGCCGCAAGGCGCTGTAGAGCTCCTCGTACGCCATGTCGGCCAGGCCGCAGGCGTGCGTCAGCAGCGAGATCTCGTCCTTCGTCTTCACCCGCCGGGCTTCGAGGAACACCTGCTGGCCGTCCTGGACGTCGATGCCGGCCTCGATCAGCGCGCGGTGCACGGGCAACTCGATGAAGTCCACACCGAGCGGCTCGTTCTCCACACCGTGCTTGCGCAGCTCCTCGACCACCTTCGCCGCGACGCTCTCGCCCCGGCCTGCGTCCGGGTGCAGCGCGCCACGCAACGTCGAGATCCCGGCGCGCGAGCGCGAGGTGCCCGGTACCGGGGTGCGGATGCCGGTCGCTTCGTCGACCATCTCGTCGCTCAACCACGGGTTGTACAGCTGGTGGTGCTTGGCGGCCGAACCGAAGTCCCAGATGATCGGCTCCGCACCACGGATCAGCAGCGCGAACCGCACCAACTTGTCGATCCCCCACGTGCCGATGTGGGTGGCCGTCATGTACCGAATGTTGTAGAAGTCGAACGCCAGCACGGCGCCGAACTCCGACGCGTCGAGGTAGGACTTCAACCGGGCCAGCCGCTCGCGGCGTAGCCGGTCCATGTCGATCCGGGCTTCCCAGTCGACGTTGGTGCTGCCGAAAGTCGCGATTCCCACGTCATATCTCCCTAGTTGCGGTCACAGTTCGGTGTTCCAGTCCCGGTGTTCGAGGACCTGCTTGATGGCGGCGAGGAACCGGGCCGCGTAGGCCCCGTCCATGGCCCGGTGGTCCCAGCTCAGTGCCAGGTTGCCGACGTTGTGCACGGCCAGCACTTCGCCGTCATCGGTGCGGATCGCGACGACACGGCGCACGATCGCGTCGGTGGACAGGATCGCGACCTGGGGCTGAACGATGATCGGCGCCGTCAGCACCGATCCGGCCGAGCCGTTGTTGGTGACGGTGAACGTGCCGGGCGCGGACTCGTCGGCGGTGAGCGTCCCGGCACGGGCGCGTTCGGCCAAGGTGCTGATGTCGCGGGCGATAGCGGCCATCCGGCGGTCGTGAGCCCGCTTGATCACCGGAACCACGAGGCCCCGCTCACCCAGATCGACAGCCAGCCCCAGATCGACCGACGCATGGTGCACGATCGCGTCGCCGACCACGGACGCGTTGAGCCCGGGGTACTCCCGCAGGGTGTCAATGACCGCCCGGCAGATGAACGGCAGGTGGGTGAGCGAGAAACCGTTCTCGTCCCTCCACTGCGCCTTGATCCGGTCCCGGACGCGGTCGACGTTGGTGTAGTCGACCTCAACGACGCTGAGCACGTGGGCGCTCGTGCGCAGCGACTCAAGCGTGCGCTCAGCAGTAATACGCCGCACGCGCGACATCGGCGTCGTACCAGCCGGCAGGGCCTCGACGGTCGTCGGTGTCGTCGCCGCCGCGACCGGCTCAGCGGGTCCTGCGTACTCAGGCACCACGGGCCGGGTCGAGCGCGCGGCGTCAAGGTGTGTGTCGACATCGCGTCGGGTGATCCGGCCGTCGGCGCCGGTGCCCTGGACCAAGGCCAGGTCGATTCCGTGGTCGGTGACCAACCGGCGGACCCGGGGCGACAGCAGGGCGCGGCCCATACGCGGTCCGGGCTCGCGGATCCCCGGCCGGTGTCTCGTGGGCACCATCGCCTCGGCCGATGACCGCAGGGAACTCGACTCCGGTAGTGCCGCCGGACCTGACGGCGGCACAGTCACTGTCATGGGCAGGTCGCTCGGCACGTCGCTGGAAACACCGGCGATGACCACCCCGACCGGAACCGTCTCACCCTCGGGGGTCAACGGACCGGTGAGTATCCCGTCCGCGGGCGAGACGATCTCGGTGTCGACCTTGTCGGTGGACACCTCGAGGACGGCCTCACCCGCCCGTACTGTGTCACCGATCGCCTTCAGCCAGACGCTGATCGTCCCTTCCGAGACGGTCTCGCCCAACTGCGGCATCGTGATGTCGATCCGGCCCATCAGAGCTCCGAGGTGATCAGTGGTGCGGGCTGCCAGCCGCCGCCGATGCACGCGTCGGCCAGCGCCTCGGTACGACAGGCTCGCTCGAACAGCCCATCGCGGTGTTCGGAGGCCAGTCGCACAGCGCGCTTGGCGAGATCCTGCTGCAGGACGCCGTTGCGCTTCATGACGTTGCCGGCCACGAGGACGGTGTCGACGAGTCCGGGATGAGCGGCGTAGACGATCTGCCCGATCGGGTTGTTCAGCGGGGCGAGGGCAAGTGAGTCGCCGCGCAGCATCAGCAGATCGGCCTGCTTGCCTGGCGTGAGCGAGCCGACCTTGCTGCCCAGGCCACAGACCCGCGCGCCGTCGACCGTCGCGAAGGACAGGACGTCGCGCGAACTCAGCGACACCGACGCACGATCGCTGGCACCGGGCACCTGGTTGTCGATGGCGCGCTGGGTGGCGATGGTGACGCGCATCGTGCCGAACAGGTTGCCGCCGTTGGACACGCAGGTGTCGATCGAGAGGCTGGGGCGGATGCCGACCGCCATCAGGCGACCGGTCGCCGGCCAGCCGTGACCCATCTGCATCTCGATGTCGGGCGCGATCGAGGCCATACCGCCCGAGTCGGCGATGAACTGCAGTTCGTCGTCGCCGAGGGTGTTCAGGTGCACGTAGGTGATGTCGGGTCCGAGCAGACCCCGGTCCCTCATGCGTTCGATCGGGCGGCTGCGGCCCCATTCGCCGTCGCCGGCGTGCAGCGTGACGGCCAGGCCCAGTTCGCGGGCCAGCGCGAGGTCGCTCTCGGTGACGTCGAGCGTGGCGAACTGCGGACCGCGCAACGCCATCGCCATCGTGACGAGTTGGTCGTCGGAGGAGAAGTACTGGGCTCGTACCCGGCGCACGTCCTGGTCGTGCGGGACGACGCTGGGCACCTGGTACATGTCGGCGCCGCCGCCGTGGGCGAACACCGCCCGCAACCCTGAGTCGAACAGTGCGGCGACCGCCGCGTCACTGTGCTGGGGGGTGTTCACGTTGTGCGACCAGTCGAGCAACGTCGTGATGCCGCTGTCGAGCGCCTCGACCGCACCGACGAAGTTGCCGGCGTAGGTGTCCGCGGGCGTGAAGAAGCCGCTGAGTCCGAGATGCAACCCCGTCATGTATTGCCCGAGCGTCCAGTCGGCCGCAATGCCGCGCAGGAAAGCCTGCCAGGTGTGTCGATGGGTGTCGATGAGCCCCGGCATGATGACGGCGCCGGTGCCGTCGATGATCTCGGCGTCGATGTCGCCGAGGTCGGGCCCGACCGCTTCGATCGTGTCGCCGGACACGAGGACGTCGGCGCGGGCGAAGTCACCGAGCGCGTCGTCCATGGTGATCACGGTGCCGTTTTTGATCAACAGTCTGCGTACCTGCATCGGTTCGGCCCCTTCTGTGGGCGTGGGGTGGACTACGGCTGGGACACGCGTCGCACGTCGACTACGGACTTGCCCTTGATCGCACCGGCGGCCATGGGCGCCAGCGCGTCGATGACGATGCGGTCGATCGGGACCGTCTGCGCCACGATCTCCCGCGAAAGTGGACGCCGCGTGAGCAGGTCGACGGCCTTGGGCAGATCGCGACGGCAGACGTGGGCGCTGGACGTGACGACGTCGATCTCGGACACGACGGCCTGGCGGGAGTCGAACTCGACCGGACGGCTCGGCAGCCCGACACCCACGATCCGACCACCTCGGGCCACCGATGCCATCGCCATGCGCAGACCGGACGTCGACCCGGATGTCTCGAAGATCGTCGCAACACCGGTGAACGGCGCGCCCGGCCGGTCGGCTTCGACGACCTCGACCGTGGACGCGCCGAGGCGAACCGCCGCGTCGAGTCGCGCGGGGTCGAGATCCACAACCGTCACCTTCGCGCCGAGATCGGCCGCGCAGGCCACGAGCAGCGCGCCGATCCCACCAGCACCGATCACCAGGATCTCCGAACCCGGCTCGATGCCCGACCGGTCGACGGCGTGCATGGCGATGGCGACCGGTTGGGCCAGCACGGCGTTCGCGTCGTCGCAACCATCGGGCACAGCCACGCACATCGCCTCCGGGACGGTGATCCGCTCGGCCATCCCGCCGTGGGTGCTGAGGCCGTAGGTGAAGTACCGCTCGCACAGATTCGTGCGGCCCGCCGCACAGGCCGGGCAGTCACCGCACCACTGGCCGGCCCCGGCGACGACGCGCTGCCCGACCGGCAGTACCGCGTCGGCGCCCGCCGCGACGACCGTGCCCATGAACTCGTGCCCGATCACGGTCGGCCCGACGTGACCGGAGTTCGGGTGAGCGACAGTCAACGGCGTCATCGGCCCGCCGTGCGCCCACTCGTGCGCGTCGGTTCCGCAAACGCCGCACAGGTGGACGGCGATCGTCACCTCATGTGCGCGCGGGGCCGCGGGCTCCGCGACGTCCTCGTCGCGAAGATCCTGCGGACCGTGCAGAACGGCGGCCCGCATCACGACCACGCCTCGACGCCGTCGGCAAGTTCGCCGTCAGCGGCGGCGACCATGACCTCGGCGGCCTCTCGATCGCCCCGGCCGTCGCCGCACACCTTGTCCAGGAGTTCGCGGGCGTAGCGCCCGGCCACCGCCGTCCCTTCGCTGCGGGCCACGGCGTAGGTGACGTCCTTGAACAGTTGCGCGGCGCTGGCCCACACTTCGGCGGGTGGGTCGAGCGCGAACGGGGCCCGGTATTTCAGCATCGGGGACGCGATCACGCTGTCCAGCATCACTCGGGACGCGGCTCGCCGGTCGATGCCGTACTGCTCGGCGAGGGCCAGGCCCTCACCCCAGGCGACGGCCTGGATGGCGACCTGCATGTTGATCGCCAGCTTGAGCACGAGCGCGCTGCCGTTGCGGATGTCGACATGCTGCACGGACCGGCCGAGGACGTCGAGCACGGGTCGGGCGCGCTCCAGCGCGGCCGTCGGGCCGCCGGCCATGATCATCACCTGGCCGGTCTCGGCTGCGTCCAGGCTGCCCGACACCGGGGTGTCGAGCATCAGTGCACCACGCTCGGCGACGGCTTGCGCGATCGCGGCGCTGACCTCGGGCTCGACGGTGCTGGCGTCGGCGACGACCTGTCCGGCCGAGAGCCCCGCGACGAACCCGTCCGGGCCGAGGGCGACGGCTTGCAGCGCCGGGCTGTTCCAGACCATGCAGATCAGAATGTCGCAGTTCTCGGCGACTGCCCGCGGCGTCGGGGCGATGGAGGCGCCAGCTGCGCGAAGTCCTTCGACCTTGGCCGTGGTGCGGTTGTAGACCGTCACCTCGTGGCCGGTGTCGAGCAGCCGCTGGGCGAAGCGCGAACCCATCGCGCCGGTGCCGATCACGCCCACCGTCAGCAGTTGTGGTGCGTCACCCATGTGTGGCCTCCTCGGCCTGTCGGGCCTTGCTCCGGCCCAGGACCTGATCGACCATCGCCTGGCAGGAGCCGAGGTAGGACTCGGGGACCAACAGCGTCTCGAGCTCGTCTCTGCTGATGCGAGCACTGATCGCCTCGTCGTCCAACAGAGTGTCCCGCAGGGTGCGTCCGGATTCCCAGGCTTTCATCGCGGCGGTGTAGACCACTTCGTGGGCCTCGGACTTCCCGAGCGTCCCGGCGAGATGCATCATCGCCGCTTCGGACAGCATGAGGTCACCGAGCTGGTGCAGGTTCCGCTTGATCGCCTCGGGATGGACGATCAGTCCGTCCAGCAACTGGGTTGTTCGCTCGATCAGGCCGGCGGCGAGGATGAACGTCTCGGGCACGACGGACCACTCGACGCCCCACATGGTCATGTCGCGCTCGTGTTCCTGCAGCATCGCGGCGAGCATGTCGGCCGGGGCGTGCCGGTTCAGGATGGCGTTGGAGATCACGAACTCGGCGAACATCGGGTTGCGCTTGTGGGGCATTGTGCTGCTGCCGACCTTGCCGAGCAGGAACGGTTCCTCGAGCTCGGCCACCTCGGTGCGTTGCAGTACCCGGATCTCGTTGGCGATCTTGCCGCACGTGGCCGAGGCCATGGCGAGGACGCAGATCAGCTCGGCGAGGTTGTCCCGCGCGGTGTGCCAGGCGATGTCCGGCGTGCCGAGGTCGAGGCGGTCCATCATGTGGCGGATCAACTCCGGGCCATGCGGGCCGAAGGATGCCATTGAGCCGACTGCTCCGCCGAGTTGTCCGACGAGCACCCGCGGGCGCACCGCCTTGAACCGCTCGAGGTGACGTTCGGCCTCCGCCAGCAGGACGGCGAACTTGAAGCCCAGCGTGATCGGCAGTGCGTGTTGGGCGTGTGTACGCCCGACCATCGGCAGGTCTCGGTACTGCTCGGCCAGCCCGTACAGGGTGTCGATGAGCTGGCGCAGGCTGTTCTCGGTGAGATCGAGCGCGCGTCGGCACTGCAGCACGAGACCGGTGTCGATGATGTCCTGGGTCGTGGCGCCGTAGTGCACCCAGGCACCCGCCTCACCGCTGTTCTCCGCGAGGACCCGGATAACCGGGACCAGTGGGTGCGCCGTGCGCTCGACCTCGATGGCGATGGCGTCGAAGTCCCAGCCGTCAGTGACGGCCGCGGCCCGGCTCGCGCGGGCCGCGTCGGCCGGGACGATGCCGAGGTCCGCCTGCGCCTCGGCGAGTGCGACCTCGGCGTCGAGCCAGGCCTGCACCGTGGCGCGGTCGGTGAATACGTTGCGCACCGCGGGCGAGGCGAACAGTGAGCCGAGCACGCGCGAGTCGAGCAGGTGTGCAGGAGCAACTTCAGGGCCCATCACGCGCTCCTCGGTCCGGACAGCATCTG
>JAOPWD010000534.1 GCA_025965875.1 Pseudonocardiales bacterium | reverse complement strand
GACACCGCACCGGACAGGGTGGTGCTGACTCAGCGCGGCCGGCTGATGGCCGACGCGGTCGTGCGGGAGTTACTGGCCTGACGAGCCGGGGCGCAGCGCGTCCAGGTCGAGTACCCGCATGTGCATCGACTGCCGGTTCTGCAGGGCAGCGCGCAGGGCCCGATGCAGGCCGTCCTCGAGATAGGTCTCGCCCTGCCACTGGACCGCGTGCGGGAACAGGTCGCCGTAGAACGTCGAGTCCTCGTCGAGCAGGTGATCAAGGGCGAGTTCACGCTTCGTGGCCGTCAGCTCGGCCAGGCGCATGGTGCGCGGGGGAATAGTGGCCCAGTCCCGCGAGGAGAACCCATGGTCGGGGTACGGACGACCGTCGCGTACCGCCTTGAAGATCACGATCCATCCTTAGTGTCGCCGAGCGGTTAGACACTAGCGTGGCTGCTGCCCGCGCCGGGCTCGCTGGCGGCCTAAACTGGCATGAAGATCGGGGAGGAGGCGGAGTCGAGCAATGAGCGTCGAAGATCGCAAGCTCGAAGTGCTGCGCGCCATCGTGGAGGACTTCATCGCGACGAACGAACCGGTCGGCAGTAAGGCACTAGCTGATCGGCACAATCTCGGCGTCTCGCCCGCGACGATCCGCAACGACATGGCCTCGCTCGAGGAAGAGGGCCTGATCGCCCAGCCGCACACCAGCGCGGGCCGGATCCCCACCGACGCCGGCTACCGGCTGTTCGTCGACCAGCTGACCGAGATCAAGCCGCTCTCGGTCGCCGAGAAGCGGGCCATCCAGGCGTTCCTCGACCACGCCGTCGACCTCGACGACGTGCTGCGCCGGGCCGTGCGCACGCTCGCTCAGCTCACCCACAACGTGGCGGTCGTGCAGTACCCGTCGCTGTCGCGCAGCAAGGTCCGCCACCTCGAACTCGTCTCGCTCTCGGCCTCGCGGCTGATGCTCGTGCTGATCACGGACACCGGCCGCGTCGAGCAGCGGGTGGTCGAGCTGCCGGCTCCAGTCGGCGACGAGGCGGTGGCCGACCTGCGCACGATGCTCAATGCCCGCCTGCGTGATCGCCCGCTGGCCGAGGCACCGGAGGCCATCACCGAACTGCCGGTGCAGGTCGCGCCCGAGCTACGCGGGCTGCTCTCGACGCTGACATCGGTGCTGCTCGAGACGCTCTTCGAACAGGGGAGCGACCGGATCGTCCTTGGTGGCACGGCGAACCTTACCGAGCACACACTCGACTTCCCGGCGATCCGGCCGGTGCTCGAGGCGCTCGAGGAGCAGGTCGTGCTGCTGCGCCTGCTCGACCGGTCCGGGGCCACGAGCCAGATCGTGGTGCGCATCGGCAACGAGAACAACCACGAGGGGCTGATGGCGACGTCGGTCGTGACCAGCGGTTATGGAGCTCGCGGCGCACCGTTGGGTGCGGTGGGCGTGCTCGGCCCGCGACGGATGGACTACGCGCACACGATGGCCCGGGTGGCCGCGGTGGCCGGGTACGTGGGCGACCTGCTCGGCGAGCGGTGACAACGGTCACGCCCCATCCGCCCGTACACTTGCTTGGCACTCGCCGCTGCTGAGTGCCAGACGGATTTCGAGGACGGGACGGTGTAGTGGCTGAGGCACCACGCGACTACTACGGCATGCTCGGCGTACGCAACGACGCCACTCAGGAAGAGATCAAGCGCGCCTATCGCAAGCTCGCACGTGAACTGCACCCGGACGTGAATCCCGACCCGGGTGAGCAGGATCGCTTCAAGGCGGTCACCACTGCGTACGAAGTGCTCTCCGACCCGGACAAGCGCCGCATCGTCGATCTGGGCGGCGACCCTCTGGCGCAGAGCGCGGGCACTGCCGGCAGCCCGTTCTCCGGGTTCGGCGGTGGTTTCGGTGACGTGTTCGAGGCATTCTTCGGCGGTGGCGCGGCCACCGGCGGGGGTCGCGCCCGACGCAGCCGGGTTCGCCCGGGCGGCGACGCTCTGTTGCAGATGTCGTTGACGCTCGACGAGGCCGCGTTCGGCGTCCGCCGTGAGTTGACCGTCGAGACGGCGGTCGTGTGCACCAAGTGCAGCGGCAGCGGCTGCGCTCCGGGCACGCATCCGCGCACCTGCCAGACGTGTGGCGGCCGCGGCGAGATCCAGTCGGTACAGCGCTCCTTCCTCGGCCAGGTGATGACTACCCGGGCCTGCACGGCGTGCGCCGGCACCGGCGAGCAGATCGTGTCGCCGTGCCCGACGTGCGGCACCGAGGGACGCGTCCGGGCTCGCCGCACGATCACTGTCGATGTCCCCGCAGGCATCGAGGACGGCATGCGCATCCGGCTGTCCGGACAGGGCGAGGTCGGCCCTGGCGGCGGACCGGCCGGCGACCTGTACGTCGAGGTCTCCGAGCAGCAGCACGACACGTTCACCCGCGACGGCTCGGACCTGCATTGCACGATCACGCTGCCGGTGACGTCCGCGGCACTGGGCACCGACCTCGTCCTCACCACACTCGACGGCGAGGAGAAGCTCGACATCCGGGCCGGCACCCAGGGCGGGGCGGTGCTGACGCTGCGGGGCAAGGGCGTGCCCAGGCTGCGCAGCTCGACTCGCGGCGATCTGCACGTCCACGTCGAGGTCCGCACGCCGACCAAGCTCGACGATGAGCAGGAGCGTCTGCTGCGCGAGTTCGCGGCGCTGCGCAACGAGGAAGTTGCGGTAGGCAGCAAGGGCGGCAGCCTGTTCGGCAAGGTCCGCGACGCGTTCGGCGGGCGTTGAGCGCAGCGCGCAGTCGATGACGCCGCCGTTGTTCCTGCTCGACCCGCTGCCCGACGACGACTTGTTCGTGCTTGACGGCGACGAGGGGCGCCACGCCGCACGGGTGCAACGGCTGGGCGTGGGTGAGTCGGTGTGGGTGTCCGACGGCCGCGGTGCCGTGCTCGATTGTGTGGTGGCCGAGGTGCTCGCGGCCGGCCTGCGATTGACCGTCCTCGGCCGGCGCAGTGCACCCGACGCCGACCCGCGCCTCGTCGTCGTCCAAGCACTGCCGAAGGGCGACCGCGGCGAGCTGGCCGTCGAGATGTTGACCGAGCTCGGCGTGGACGAAGTGGTGCCGTGGGCCGCGTCGCGCTCGATCGCCCAGTGGCGCGACGCGCGGGGCGCGAAGGCACTGGACAAGTGGCGGCGCACCGCCCGCGAGGCCGCTAAGCAGAGCCGCCGGGTGCACGTCCCCGTCATCGCCGAACTGGCGACCACGGCGCAGGTGGCCGAGCGGCTGGGTGCCGCGACCGGGCTGGTGCTGCACGAGGCTGCGGCCACTTCGCTGGCTGGGGCCGCGCTGCCGTCGGCCGGTGAGGTCGTGCTCGTCGTCGGGCCGGAGGGCGGGATCAGCGACGACGAACTCGCCCGGTTCGCCGCGGCGGGCGGGCAGGCCGTCCGGCTGGGCGAGCCGGTGCTGCGCACCTCGACCGCCGGTGTCGCCGCCCTGGCGGCACTCTCGGTACGTCTCGGCCGCTGGCAGTAACCTCGCGGCATGGCCGATGACTGCCTCTTCTGCAAGATCGTGGCCCGCGAAATTGCGGCCACGATGGTCTACGAGGACGAGGACACCATCGCGTTCGCCGACCTCAATCCGCAGGCGCCGGTGCACATTCTGGTGGTGCCCAAGAGGCACATCCCCGACATCGTCGCGCTCGGGGCCGACCCCGAGACCAGCGCTGCCCTGGTGCGTGGCATCCGGGCGGTGGCCGAGGAACAGGGCCTGAGCGACTTCCGGACCGTCTTCAACACCGGTGCCGGAGCCGGGCAGAGCGTGTTCCACGTGCACGCCCACGTGCTGTCCGGCCGGCCGATGAGCTGGCCGCCCGGCTGAGGATCGGGAAATCCGGGCAACGCGCCGGTACAGTGGAGTGGTCCACGTTTCCGGCCAGAAAGCACAACTTGTCCGATCCCACACGTAGCCCGGATCGCGTCTCCACCCATATTGTCGTGCCCGGTGAGCAGGCCATGGTCTCGCTCCTCGGCTCGCGCGACGAGTTGCTCGGCGTGATCGAGCGCAGCCTCGACAGCGACATCCACGTCCGCGGCAACGAGATCACGATCACCGGCGCACCAGCTGACAATGCGGTGGCCGTCCGGCTCTTCGAAGAGCTCCTCGAACTGGTGAAGGCCGGGCAGAACCTCACTCCCGACGCCGTCACCCGCGCCCTGGGCATCCTGACGGCCGCGTCCGGCGAGCGTCCGGCCGAGGTGCTCAGCCTCAACATCCTGTCCCGCCGCGGCAAGAACATCCGGCCCAAGACCCTGAACCAGAAGCGCTACGTCGACGCCATCGACAAGCACACGGTGGTCTTCGGCATCGGCCCAGCGGGTACCGGCAAGACCTACCTCGCCGTGGCCAAGGCGGTCCAGGCGCTGCAGGCCAAGCAGGTCACCCGCATCATCCTGACCCGGCCGGCGGTCGAGGCGGGCGAGCGGCTGGGTTTCCTGCCTGGAACCCTCTACGACAAGATCGATCCCTACCTGCGCCCGCTCATCGACGCCCTGCACGACATGCTCGATCCGGAGTCGATCCCGCGGCTGACCGCGGCCGGCACGATCGAAGTCGCCCCGCTGGCCTATATGCGCGGGCGCACCCTCAACGACGCATTCATCATTTTGGACGAGGCGCAGAACACCACCGCCGAGCAGATGAAGATGTTCCTGACCCGCCTGGGTTTCGGCTCTCGCATGGTCGTCACCGGCGACGTCACCCAGATCGACCTGCCGGGCGGCACCCGCAGCGGACTTAAGGTGGTTCGCGACATCTTGGGCGACATCGACGACGTCCACTTCGCCAACCTCACCAGCGCCGACGTGGTCCGCCACCGCCTGGTCGGCGAGATCGTCGACGCCTACGAACGCTGGGACGCCATCGAAGCCGCTCCACAGAACCAACAACACCGCAACAAGCCACGGCGCTGAGGCCCGTGAGTATCGAGGTCAACAACGAGTCGGGCGTCCCCGTCGATGAGCTGGGGCTGACCAAGCTGGGCCGCTTCGTGCTCGATGCGATGCGGATCAATCCGCTGGCTGAGCTGTCGGTGGTGCTGCTCGATAGCGAGGCGATGGCCGCGCTGCACCTGCAGTGGATGGAACTGCCCGGTCCGACCGATGTGATGGCCTTCCCGATGGACGGCGCCGACGGTCCCATGGACCGCCTCGACCCGTCCGCGCCGCCCGGCACCGACGACGATCCGGGCCAGGCCATGCTCGGCGACGTGGTGCTCTGCCCGTCGGTGGCAGCCGACCAGGCCGCCGCGGCGGGACACTCCACCGAGGCTGAGCTGCACCTGCTCTGCACGCATGGCATCTTGCATCTGCTCGGCTTCGACCACGGCGACGCCGAAGAGGAGCGGGAGATGTTCGCCCTGCAGGCGCGCATCCTGGCCGATTGGGAGAAGGCAAGCGGGCTCGGGCCGATCCACGTGCCGCTGCCCGGAACCGGCGGAGAACTGCGCGATGCCGCAGGTGGCCGCCGTGGCTGACCCCAGCCATCCTGGGTCGCTCGAGGCTCGCCGGTGACGCGCTCTGACGCGATTGCGTTGATCATCGCGATCTGCCTGGTGCCCTTGGGCGGACTGCTGGCGTGTGTCGATTCCGCCCTGGGCCGGGTGTCGGTAGCCCGCGTCGAGGAGTTCCTGCGCGAGAACCGCCCGGGCGCCCGTGCGCTGAGCGCCATCGTGGCCGACCGAGCCCGCTACACGAACCTGCTGCTGATGCTGCGGATGTTCTGCGAGCTGACGGCTACCGTGCTCGTCTTCATCGTGGCCCGGTCCGAGTTCGGGACGCGTTGGTGGGTGCCGGTGGGCACCGTGACTGTGATGGTTGTCGTGTGCTACGTCCTCATTGGCGTCGGGCCGCGCACCATCGGTCGCCAGCACCCGAACAAGGTTGCGCTGGCCGGGGCCGGGGCGGTGTGGCTGTTGGGCCGGATCTTCGGCCCGCTCGCCTCGCTGCTCACCCTGCTCGGCAACGCGATCACGCCGGGACGTGGTTTTCGGGACGGGCCGTTCTCGTCCGAGGTCGAGCTGCGCGAACTGGTCGACATGGCCGAGGAGCGCGGCGTCGTCGAGCACGGCGAACGCGAGATGATCCAGTCCGTCTTCGAACTCGGCGACACGATTGCCCGTGAAGTGATGGTCCCGCGCACCGAGTTGGTGTGGATCGAAGGCACGAAGAGCGTTCCGCAGGCACTGGCGCTGGCCCTGCGCAGCGGCTTCTCACGCATCCCGGTGGTGGGCGAGAACGTCGACGACGTGGTGGGCGTCGCCTACCTCAAGGATCTGGCCCGCCGGGCTCAGGATTCCGAACGCGCGCGCGACACCCGCGTCGACGAGGTCATGCGGCCGGCCACCTGCGTGCCGGAGTCCAAGCCGGTCGACGAGCTACTGCGCGAGATGCAAGCGCATCGCACCCACATCGCGATCATCATCGACGAGTACGGCGGGACGGCCGGCCTGGTGACGATCGAGGACATCCTCGAGGAGATCGTCGGCGAGATCACCGACGAGTACGACAACGAGCGGCCGCCGGTCGAGCGGATCGACACCGACACGGTTCGGGTCACGGCGCGGCTGGCCGTCGAGGAGCTCTCGGACCTGTTCGGCGTGACCGTGCCCGACCGCGACGATGTCGAGACGGTGGGCGGGCTGCTGGCCGAGTCGCTCGGCCGGGTGCCGATCCCCGGTGCGCGCACGTCGGCCTACGGGCTGGAGCTGGTCGCCGAGAGCGCCGGCGGGCGCCGCAACCGCATCGACACCGTGCTCGTCCGCCGGCTGCCCGAACATGCCGACGGCGACGAGCGGACGGTCCGCAGCGAGGAGACCGAGAACGCGTGACCGAGCCGCTGGACCCCGAGGACGCGAAGCTCGTCACGCTGGCCCGCTCGGCGCGGGCTCGCACCGGCGCAACGCAGGGCGCGGCAGTCCGCGACGGCGACGGCCGCACCTACGTCGCCACCAGCGTCGCGCTGCCGTCGCTTGCTCTGTCAGCGCTGCAGGTCGCGGTGGCGATGGCGGTGTCGTCCGGCGCCCCCGGCCTGGAGGCGGCCGTCGTGATCGGTGACGACCCGGCCGACGAGACTGGGCTGGCGGCGGTCCGCGACCTGTCACCCGCGGCACCCGTCTATGCCGCCGACCCCGCCGGCGTGATCACCGGGGTGCGGTAGCGGCACGGCAGTCGAACAGAGTTCGCAGGGCCGGGCGTCGTCGACCGGCGTGCGGCGCCCGGACCCTGCAGCTGACGTCCGGTGCTACCCGACCAGGGCCAATGCGGGGACGAGGACGTTCGCCTTCGGGGTACCCAGGCCCGTGGCCGCGTCCCAGCCTGGCTTGGCCGGGAAGCCGGGCACGGTCACGTCACCGTGGTAGGTGTTGTCGCCCACCGTGATGTCGTGAAGCGTTGCGCCGTAGACCTTCGCCGACAACGTGATCGTGTAGAGCGCGGGGTTGATCGCACCTAGGCGTCCGCGCCGCAGCTGGACGGCCAAGGCCACCAGACCCGCCCACTGCGGTGAGCCTGCGCTGGTACCGCCGAAGCGGAACACCAGGTTGGCGCCCTGCCCGGAGCTGCTCCACACCGCCAGCACGCCGCCGATGATCGCCGCGTTGTACGCGACGTCGGGCACGCCGCGCGAGGGCAGGTGCCGGGGCACCTGGTACGCGGGCGTGCCGAACTTGACGGAGAAGCCGCCGCCGCCCGCCGCGGCGAAGGCCGGCTCGTTCCACACCGTCTCGCCGTTGTACGCGCCGGTGAGACCGTTGGCGTCGAGGATCGTGCCGCCAACTGCGGTCACGTTCGGGTCGGTCGCGGGGGTGCTGGCCGCCTTGAAGAACGACGAGCCGTCGCACGTGGGCTGGGCCGAACCCTGGTCACCTGACGAGGCGAGCAGCGTGATGTGCTTCCTGGTCGCTTGGGCGAACAGTGCGGTCTGCTGGTTGAAAACGGCTGGGTCCATGCACTGCTCGGCTTCACCGAAGCTCTGTGAAATGACGTCGGCCAGGTTGTGGTCCACGACGTAGCGGGTGGCCGACAGGATGTCGGCGTCGTTGTTGCTCTTGGCGAGGACGAGCAGGAGTTTGGCGGCCGGGGCGATGGCGTGCGCCCACTCGATGTCGAGGGTGATCTCGCCGGCCCAACCAACCTGGTTGGGGTCGTTCTGGTCGAACGGGGTGAGCCCGTCCGGCGCGACGATTTGTAGGTTCGGCGTTGGTAGCTCGAACATGCTGCTGAACAGCGAAAGGTCGTGGGCGGCCGTGGGGCTCTGGTACGCGTCGACGATGGCGATGGTGGTGCCCGCGCCGTTGAGCTGGGTGAGCTTGTCGACGCTGTACGCGGCCCGGATCTGGGCCGGTGCGTAGCAGCCAGCTGGCGTGGTCACCTGACAGGAGAAGGTGGGCGGTGTCTGCGGCTGCGCGTGGCCTTCGACTGAGTAGTGCGGGTGCACACCGATCGCCGGTGTGAATTGCCCGATGGCGTGCGCCTGGGCAGCGGGAGTGGCCGCCAGCGCGGCTGCCACGAGCGCGACGGCTGCAAGCAGGGCGGCGATCAGCCGAGATCGCCGGTAGGTGAGGTTGCGGTACATCAGGTGTTTCCCCCCATCGAGGCACACCGCGCGGCGGATTACCGCGACGGCGGCCGTTCAACGCTCAGGTGTCCCCGAGCCGCGCAATGGTCGCGCTTGTCCGCAATATGGGTCAACAAATCTAGGACGAACACAGCCATTTCATAGCAAAGTGAGGAGGCGGTGCGCTTACCCGGCGAGCAGTCCGGGCAGCGCGTCGATGACGATCCGCCAGTCCGGCGTGCCCGGGTCGATGAGGGTGAAGTGGTCGCCGGTCGTCTCGTGCAACTCCGCCGTGCCGCCTGCCTTTCTCGCGGCAGCCACGTAGGCGGCGCTCTGCTCGAACGGCACGACGCGGTCGGCCCGCGAGTGGACGCAGAGTACGGGCACGGCCAGCGGGACCTGGCGCATCGGATCGGCGAGGGCGTAGCGCTGCGGCGTAGGCGGGCCGCCGAGGAAGTCCGGCACGGCCGTCGCGCCCACCCCGGTGTCGGCGGCCGTGGCCAGGTCGAGCACGCCGGCCTGGGCGACGACGCCGGTGACCGCCACCCGCGCAGCGGAGCCGGGCGCGCCGGCAGGCAGCGCGGATCGTCCTGCGGCCCAGGTGGCGAGGTGTCCGCCGGCCGAGTGCCCGATCGCCACCACGTTGGCGGTGTCGACGTCCAGCGTGGCGAGCAGATCGATGCCGGCCGCGATGTCGGCGGGTGTGTGCGGCCAGCCCCCGCCATTGCCCACGCGCCGGTACTCGAGATTCCACGCGCAGTAGCCCCGCCGCGCCAGGTCGGCGGCCAGTGGCGCGCCGAGGGACAGGTCGTAGGCCGAACGCCAGAAGCCGCCGTGGATGACGACAACGGTGCCCGCATGAGCGGCACCCTGCGGGCGGTACAGGTCGCCGAACTGGGACGGATCGGCGCCGTATGCGTGTCGAGTTGGTCCGGACGTCACCGCAGCAGTCTGCCGGGTCGGCCAGCCCTCAGCGCGGGAAATGGTGTCACCCCGGGGTGGGAGGATGGGGGCCATGACTTTCCGCTCGGGCTTCGCCGCGTTCGTCGGCCGCCCCAACGCCGGAAAGTCGACGCTGACCAATGCGCTGGTCGGGTCCAAGATCGTGATCACCAGTGCCAAGCCACAGACCACGCGGCACGCGGTTCGGGGAATCGTCACTCGCGACGACGCGCAGTTGATCCTCGTCGACACTCCCGGGCTGCACCGCCCGCGGACGTTGCTGGGCCAGCGGCTCAACGACGTCGTGCGCGCGACACTCAGCGAGGTCGACGTGATCGGCTTCTGCGTGCCGGCCGACCAGAAGATCGGTCCCGGTGACCGGTTCATCGCCGCCGAGTTGGCCCAGCTTCGGGCGCCGGTCGTCGGCATCGTGACCAAGACCGACACATCGTCGCGCCAGCAGATCGCCGCGCAGTTGCTCGCGCTCAACGACCTCGGCGACTTCGCCGACATCGTGCCGGTCTCGGCCGTCGCCGGCGACCAGGTCGATCTGCTGGCCGACGTGCTGGTGACGCACCTGCCCGAAGGGCCGATGCTCTACCCGGGCGACGTGACCACTGACAACGACACCGAGACCCGCATCGCGGAAATGATCCGCGAAGCCTCGCTCGAGGGCGTGCGCGACGAACTGCCGCACTCGATCGCGGTCACCGTCGACGAGATGCGCCCGCGCGAAGGCCGTCCCGACATCACCGAGGTCTACGCGACCATCCACCTCGAACGCGACAGCCAGAAAGGCATCGTGATCGGCCACCAGGGCGGCCGGCTGAAGTACATCGGCACGACCGCTCGGGCTGGCATCGAAGGCCTGCTCGGCGGGAAGGTGCACCTCGACCTGCACGTCGCCGTCGAGGCGGACTGGCAACGCGACCCCAAGAAGCTGGATCGGTTGGGCTTCTAACAATGCTCACGAACTACCGCGCAGCGTTGCGCGCACCTGGATCAGCCGCGTTCAGTGCGGCCAGTTTCATCATGCGGTTCTCGATCGCGGTGTATCCGATCGCGTTCGTGCTGCTGATCTCGATACGCACGGGCCACTACACGTTCGCCGGAGTGCTGAGCGGCATCTACGTCTTCGCCAACGGCCTCGGCAACCCGGTGCTGGCCCGGCTTGTCGATAGGTACGGGCAGAGTCGCGTGCTGCTGCCTGCAACCGCGGTGCACGTCGCGGCGGTCGCTGTGATCGTCGGGCTCGCACAGGCGGATGCGCCCGACTGGGCCCTCGTCGCGCCGACCGTGGTCTGCGGTTTCTCCTATCTGTCCGTCGGCTCGCTGGTGCGTGCCCGTTGGTCGCACGTCCTCGCCGGCCGGCCCGAACTGACGACCGCGTACTCGCTGGAATCGACGCTGGACGAGGTGATCTTCACCGTCGGGCCATTGCTCGCGACGATTCTCGCGACGCAGGTCGATCCGGTCGTCGTGTTCCTCTTCGGAGGTGCACTGGTCGGGATCGGGGCGGTGTGGCTGCAGCGCCAGCGGGCGACCGAGCCGCCCGCGCACGAGGTCGGCAGCCCGCGGCACGGGTCGGCGCTGCGCTATCGCGGGATGCCTCTGCTGGTGCTGGCTGCGGTCGCCATGGGCGCCATATTTGCCAGCGCCGAGGTGACGATGGTGGCGTTCTGCGGCCAGCACGGCTCCAGCGGCCTGGCCGGCGTACCGCTGGCGTGCTTTGCCTTCGGCAGCGGGGTGTCGGGTTTCGTCTACGGCTCGCGGACCCGTGCCGGGAACGTGCTGTACCGCTTCCGTCGGCAGTCATTGATGTTCGCGGTGCTGCCGCTGCTGTTCCTGGCTGCGGTGAACATTCCCGTGCTGGCCGTCCTGGCGTTCGTGGTCGGCCTGGGCATCGCACCCACGCTGATCACGTCCTTCGGCCTGGTCGAGCAGATCGTGCCAGGCGGGGCGCTGACCGAGGGGATGGCGTGGCTGACCACCGGGCTGTCCATCGGCTACGGCGCGGCGGCCGCGCTCGTCGGCCGGCTCGCCGATGCCCACGGCGCGCGGTTCGCGTTCTCCGTGACGATCGGGTCCGGCCTGCTGCTCGGCGTGCTCGCGGTGGCCCTGCACGCCCAACTGCACGACCGCACGGCCGAGTCGCAGGCCACCCTCGTCAGCTGACAATGCGACGATGAGACGGTGCCGCTCTACCGTGACGAGGCGGTCGTCCTTCGCGTGCAGAAGCTCGGCGAGGCCGATCGGATTGTCACGCTGCTCACCCGCAAGCACGGCCGGGTGCGCGCCGTCGGCAAGGGCGTGCGGCGTACGACGTCGAAGTTCGGCGCCAGCCTCGAACCGGGCAGTCACATCGAGGTCCAACTGCACAGCCGGATGCCCGACGGGGCGCACCCGCCCGGCAGCCAGCGCGGCCTCGACCTGGTCACCCAGACCGAGTCGCTCGGGGCCTACGGCGCGCAGCTGGCCAGCGACTACTCACGCTGGACGGCGGTATCGGCGATCTGCGAGACGACCGAGCGACTGACCGAGGAGGGCGAGCCGGCGCTGCGGCTGTACCTGCTGATCGTGGGCGCGCTGCGGGCGTTGGTCGAGCGGGTGCATCCGTCCGGGCTCATCCTCGATGCTTTTCTTATCCGGGCGATGTCGAACGCCGGCTGGGAGCCCGCCCTCACCGAGTGCGCCAAGTGCTCCGCGCCCGGCCCGCACACGGCCTTCAACGTGCCAGCCGGGGGAGCGATGTGCGAGAACTGCCGGCCCACCGGCTCGGCCCGCCCGCAGCGTGAGTCCGTCGAGTTGATGGTCGCCCTGCTGGGCGGCGACTGGACCGCGGCCGACGCGAGCAACGAGCCGGCCCGCCGCGAGACGAGCGGGCTGGTCGCGGCGCACCTGCAGTGGCATCTGGAACGCGGCCTGCGCTCGCTGCCCCTCGTCGACCGCTCCTGACCCACGCTTTGCACCTTTCAGCGCCCCCAATTGGGCAAATTTGGGGCGCTGAAAGGTGCAAAGCGCAGAGGACCGGGGGAGGACCGCCGGTAACGTTGCCCGGATGACGTCGCCGCCAGCCAACCGCAGCCGCGCCCGCGGCTGGTCGCGGGGCCGCTCGAGCGAGTGGCCGGACCCGCCCGCCCACCCCTCGGGGGCCAGCCCACCCGCGATCCCGGCCGCGCTCGTACCGAAACACGTCGCGATCGTCATGGACGGCAACGGCCGCTGGGCGCAGGCGCGCAACCTCTCGCGCACCGACGGGCACCGCGCCGGCGAGGCCGCCCTGATGGACGTGCTGCACGGCGCCATGGAACTCGGCGTGTCGACCGTGTCGGCGTACGCATTCTCGACGGAGAACTGGCGCCGCTCGCCCGAGGAGGTCCGCTTCCTGATGGGCTTCAACAAGGACGTCATCAAGCGCCGCCGTGACGAACTGGGCGCCCTGGGCGTGCGGATCCGCTGGGCCGGGCGGCGCCCGCGACTGTGGCGCAGCGTCATCGACCAGCTCGAGGACGCCGAGGAGTTCACCCGCGACAACGACCGGCTCACGCTGCAGTTCTGCGTCAACTACGGCGGCCGGGCCGAACTCGTCGACGCCACGCGGGCGATCGCCCGGGCCGTCGCCGCGGGCGAGCTCAACCCGGCCAAGATCGACGAGCGCACCATCGCCGCCCATCTGGACGAGCCGGGCCTGCCCGACGTCGACCTGTTCATCCGTACCTCCGGTGAACAGCGCACCTCCAACTTTCTGCTGTGGCAGTCCGCCTACGCCGAACTCGTCTTCGTCGACACGCCCTGGCCGGACTTCGACCGCCGGCACTTGTGGGCGGCCTGCCTTGCCTACGCCCAGCGTGATCGCCGGTTCGGTGCCGCGGGTCCGGTCGACGCCCCACCGCCGGCGACATGATCTCGGTAACCCACTTCACCGCGCCCGACGACCGTTTCGCCGAGCGCGCGCGCGTCGCACTCGAGGCGTTGGCCGCGCGGCCCGGCTACCTGCGCGGCACCGTCGGCCGCTCCACCGACGACGACACCCGCTGGGTGCTGGTCACCGAGTGGGAGAACGTGGGCTCCTACCGCCGCGCGCTCGGCGGGTACGAGGTGAAGCTGCATGCCACGCCGCTGCTGGCCGACGCCGTTGACCTGCCGAGTTCGTTCGAGCCGCTGATCGACATTGCACCCGGCGGCGCGGCGGTGTTCAGAACAAGCGACCGCGCATGAGCAGTCCGCCTGACCTCAAGCCCCCCGCTGACGCCACTGCTGTCGACGTGCAGCCCTCGCCGGGGCGTAGCCGTTGGTGGCGGATGGCCCGGCCGGATTGGGTCACGCCCGGCCTTATCACCTGGACCCGCTGGGTGGCGATCATCGGCTGGGCGATCACGTTCGCCGGCAAGTGCCATCTGGACGGGATCCCGTACTTCCGCAGCGACCTGCTGATGTGGATGGGGATCGGACTGGCAGCGGCAAGCATCGGCAAGCGGGCGATCTGGACGGTCGTGGTGGACTTCCTGCCGTTCGTGATCGTGCTCATCGTCTACGACTACCTGCGCGGTATCTCCGACACCCTCGGCATGCCCACCTGGTGGCACCCCCAGAACGACGTCGACAAGTTCATGTTCGGTGGAGTGCAACCGACCGTGTGGTTGCAGGAGCACTTCAAGTACCCGACCGTGCAGTGGTGGGACGTCGTCGCCACGCTGATCTACGTCTCATTCTTCTTCCTGCCCTACGTCACGGCGGCTGTTCTCTGGCTGCGCAGCCGGGCCGAGTTCCGGCAGTGGGCGGGACGTTTCGTCGCGTTGTCCTTCCTCGGGTTCGGCCTCTTCGCGCTGATCCCGGCGGCGCCGCCGTGGGCGGCGGCGCGGTGCACGGCGGCCGAGGTGGCCAACCACCCGTCGAATCCGACGTGCATGGCGTTCAACCCGTCGTGGGTTCGCTCCGGTGGAATGCTCGGCCAGGTCACCGACCAGCGAGCCGGCGCCCATCCCTACATCGAGCGACTGTCCGGCCGCGGCTTCTCCGAACTGCACCTGAAATTCGCCAGTGCGGTGATCAGGGCGGGCCAGGGCGGCGCCGATCAGGTGGCCGCGGTTCCGTCCTTGCACGCGGGCGGCACGATGCTGTTCGTCGTGTTCTTCTGGCGCCGCTCGAGGGCGTGGGTGCGCGCCATCCTCGCCGCCTACGCCGTGCTCATGGGTCTTGTCCTCGCCTACCAGGCCGAGCACTACATATCCGACGTCCTTGCGGGATGGTTGTGCGCGTTCGCCGTGGCGGCGGCATTTGGCTTCTTCGAGCGGCGGCGAAAGCGCGTGAAGCCAGTCGTTACGCTGGACGAACCGCCGCACGCCCCTGCGCCGACCGCCAGCCGGATGGAGAACCCGTGCCCACCGATCGCAACGACGCCGTCGTCAACCTGAGTAAACGTCGTGGCTTCGTCTTTCCCTCCAGCGAGATCTACGGTGGGAGCCGCTCCGCCTGGGACTACGGGCCGTTGGGCGTCGAGCTGAAGGAAAACATCCGTCGGCAGTGGTGGCGGTCGATGGTGACCGGACGCGACGACATCGTCGGCCTCGACTCGGCGGTCATCCTCGCGCCGCAGGTGTGGGAGGCCTCCGGGCATCTGGCGACGTTCTCCGACCCGCTGGTCGAATGCACCAACTGCCACCACCGGTACCGCGCCGATCACCTCGAGGAGGAGTTCGAAGCTCGCAAGGGCCGACCCGCCGAGGGCGGTCTGGCCGGCATCCCTTGCCCGAACTGCGGCACCCGCGGCGCGTGGACCGATCCCAAGCAGTTCTCCGGCATGCTCAAGACCTTCCTGGGGCCGGTCGAGGACGACTCCGGCGTGCACTACCTGCGCCCGGAGACCGCGCAGGGGATCTTCGTCAACTTCCTGAACGTCATGACGACGGCCCGCAAGAAGCCGCCGTTCGGCATCGCGCAGACCGGCAAGAGCTTTCGCAACGAGATCACGCCCGGCAACTTCATCTTCCGCACTCGCGAGTTCGAGCAGATGGAGATGGAGTATTTCGTTCCGCCTGGCGACGACGAGACCTGGTTCGACTACTGGCTCAAGCAGCGGTGGGATTGGCACGTCGACCTCGGCATCAACCCAGACAACCTGCGCTACTACGAGCATCCGAAAGAGAAGCTGTCGCACTATTCGAAGCGCACCATCGACATCGAGTACCGATTCGGGTTCGGTGGCTCGGAGTTCGCCGAGCTCGAGGGCATCGCGAACCGCACCGACTTCGACCTGAAGACCCATTCCGAGCACTCCGGGACCGACCTCACCTACTTCGATCAGGAGAAGAACGAGCGATGGACCCCCTACGTCATCGAACCGGCGCTGGGGCTCACCCGTTCGCTGCTCGCGTTCCTGCTCGACGCGTACACCGAGGACGAGGCGCCCAACGCGAAGGGCGTCATGGAGAAGCGCACGGTTCTTCGGCTGGACAAGCGGCTCGCACCGGTCAAGGCGGCGGTGTTGCCACTGTCGCGCAACGCCGACTTGTCTCCGATGGCGCGCGATCTGGCGGCCCAACTGCGCAAGAACTGGACCATCGAATTCGATGACGCGCAGGCGATCGGGCGGCGCTACCGGCGCCAGGACGAGATCGGCACGCCGTTCTGCGTAACGGTGGACTTCGACACACCCACCGATCATGCTGTCACGGTGCGCGAGCGTGATTCGATGTCCCAGGAACGAGTGGGGCTCGACCAGGTCGAGTCGTACTTGGCCGAAAGACTGATCGGCACCTGACTCGGCTCTCGCTCGCGACCCACCCTGCAACGAGGAGCACCGCATGACATACCCCGGATCAGGAGGGCCTGGCTGGCCCGGTGACCCGTCGGGCCAGCACCCCGCACAACCCGGCGGTCAGCCGGGCCAGCCGGGTCAGCCCGGCTACGGGCCGCCTACCCAGCCCGGCTACGGCCAGCCGGGCTACGGCCAGCAGCCGCCCTTCGAGCCGCCGCAGCCGACGACGCAGCTGCCGGCCGTCCCGCCGCCGTACGGTGCACCACCGCCGCCCTATGGCCAGCAGCCCGGCTACGGTCAGCAGCCGCCCGTGCCGCCCGGCTACGGGACGCCGTACGGTCCGCAGCCACCGCGTCCGGGCGGCAGCAAGACGCCGCTCATCGCCGCGATCATCGTGTTGCTGCTCATCGCCGGCGGGGTGACGGCCTACCTGCTGACCAAGAGCGACAAGAAGCAGACCGTCGCGCAGTCCAGCAGGAGCGCGCCGGCGAGCACCAAGAGCACGGGCGGCTTCCCGTCGGCCTCGACAGGCTCGACGTCGGCGTTCCCGTCCACCGGGTCATCCGGCGCGAGCCCGAATGACATCAGCGAGTCCGACGCCCGCGCGGTCGTCAGTCAGTACCTGAAGGACGTCAATGCCCAGGACCGCACCGACGCCGCGACGCTCATCTGCCCCGAGCTCGTGGACGCCTGGCGCAGCTCGATCGACAAGGCGAGCGGTGACTTCACCGTGTCGGTCACGAACTCCACGTTCCAGGGTTCGACCCCGACCAGCGACGGCCTGGACCTGAAGTACTCACTCGACGTGAAGTCCACGAAGACCAGTCAGACCGGCACGAGCCCCGTGACGTTCACGATCGTCGACAGAAGCGGTGACCTGCTCATCTGCGGCGAGAAATAGCTGCGGTCGCGTCAGGGGCCGGTATCGCCAGTCCGGAGCGGGGCCGCCCGTACCGTGGAGTCATGACCACGACGCTGACGGTGCCCTTGCGCCTGTCCGAGCGCGTGGTTGCGGACCCTCCAGTGGTGCTCGCGCCGATGGCCGGGATCACCAACACCGCGTTCCGACGGCTCTGCCGCGAGGCGATGCAGGGATCCCTCGCGCCGGGGCAGGCGGGTGGGTTGTTCGTCAGCGAGATGATCACCTCCCGGGCGCTGGTCGAACGCAACCCGAAGACGATGCGGCTGGTGCGGTTCGCGGCTGACGAGCAGCCCCGCAGCATCCAGCTCTACGGCGTGGATCCC
>JAOPWD010000533.1 GCA_025965875.1 Pseudonocardiales bacterium | reverse complement strand
AGAGCAGGCCGCCGCGTATCGGGCTGTCCCGTAGTCGAGCCATCCGCCGCTCGCTGTCGGCAGCGCTCCAGCGGGTCACGTGGCCAGGCTAGGCGGGCTGTCCAGCCGCACGAGGTGCGGAATCTGGTCGTCTAGCCGCACCCGTCCGCCGTCGACTGCCCGACCCGGCGACCGTGAGGTCGATGTCGAGTCATGGATCGACGTGGCATCAAGATCACCCGCGGGCCGTCGAGGGAACCCAACAATCGACCAGTCAAACTCGACATTCAATGATAAAACGGGCATCTGGGGCTACCTTGGGCTGACCGACTTACCGACGGAGGCCGCGCCATGCCGCAGGGTCAACACAGAACCCGATCCCGCCTCGGCACCCGGCTCGTCCTCGGCCTGCTGAGCGTGGCCACGTGCGCCGGTCTCGCGGTGGGCCTGTCGCCCGGCGCCTTCGCCGTCTCGACGACGCAGCTGCAATGGGATCTGGCCGGGATGGCCTACCTGCCGTTCTCCGGCATCGACGGGGCGACCGGACCGGCGACGACGGCCGCGACCAAGGCCGATAGCCAGCAGCCGCTCGAACGCCCACTCGTCGAGTCGCTGACGCGTGATCAACACGCGTTTGCTGAGCGCAATCTGGCCATGGCGCTCACCAGACGCGAGTTGATCACCCCGAGTTCCTGGAGCACGTTGGCCAGGTGGGCGTTAGGGTCGTGGCCATCGCCAGGCAGGTGATCGCGGTCGACGGGGAGGTACCGAGGTGAGTAGCCCGAAGGCTGGCACCGACCCGGCGCCCAGCTTCGTCGTCGCGCCGGCGGTCGACGTGCTGTTCAACGGGCTGCGACCGTCGGACGTCGATGACTGAGCCCGAACGTGAGTCAGAGTCCGAGTTCGAGCGGCAGGTCCAGGTCGTCGTCGACCTGGGCTACCCCGTGCTCGCGGACATGACCGAGCCAGACTTCCGGGCAGCGCTCGCGCCACTAGGCGCTGTCGCCGACCGCATCGCGCAGGAGACGACGGTCGCGGCTGACGACCACGTCCCGTTCGTGATCGTGGTACCCGCCGTCCCGGTGGCCGATGTAGCGCAACGGATGACGCTCAAGGGCAACCTCGCCACCCTGATGCTGGCCGCCGACGAGCTCGACCGGTTCACGCCCATCCCGGCGGCAAGTGTCCCGACCGGCTTGGGCTACCTGCTCGTCGACGTCGACACCGGCACCGAGTTCTGCGGCGTGCGCCCGGCCGACGCGCTGCCGGTGATCACGGTGCGCGGCCGGACCCCGCTCACCATTGCCGAAGGCGTGGCGCTAGTGACGCAGCGTCCAGACATGCTGCGCAAGAACAAGTGCTTCTCGCTGCTCGCCTCGCGCTGCGGCGACAAGCGGGTGCCCGCAATCTGGATCAGCGCCGGCGCACCGAAGCTCGGCTGGTGCTGGGACGGCAATCCGCACACCTGGCTCGGCGCCGCCTCGGCGGGTGCGCGCGTCGCCGGCTGACCGGCCACGGACCCCGGCGGCCCGGCCTCGGGATCGATCGTCTCCGGTGTCGGCCAGTTCGTCGGCGACAGTGCGGCGCGCAAGCTCATCGCCCAGCTCAGCGGGCCGGGCACCCTGGTCGACGCCTACCTGGCCACCATCGCCGGCACAGTCGGGCTGATCGTCTCGGGCGACGCGATCAGTGACGTCCAACTGCTGGGAACGATGAGGCCGCTGGCCGCGCCGAGATCCTGCTCGCAGCCGGTGAGCACGCTGCGGTGGACGGTCAGTCAGGTCCGCTTCGCGCTGGGCGGCAGCGCAGTCCTGCTCGAGGCTCCTGGTTGCCGTCGCTGGCCTGCTGCTGGCCGCGGGTGCCCGGCGCATTCGGCAACGCGACGTGCAGGGATAACTCGGGCGACAGCGCCGGTGGTGCGTGGGTAGCGTCCGCCGGGTGCGCTCGATTCCGGAGTTCCTACTCGTGGCGCTGGTCGTCACCCTGACGCCGGGTCCGGCCACCGCGCTCATCCTGCGCGTTGCCGCGCGTGACGGACGCCGGGCCGCGCTCGGAGCGGTCGCCGGCAACAGCATCGGCGTCCTGGTCTGGGGCTGCCTGTCGGCAGTCGGCGTCTCGTCGCTGATTCTCGCCTCCCAGATCGCCTACGACGTGCTGCGCGTAGGCGGGGCGGTGGTGCTCGTCGTCCTCGGGGTGCGCTCGATCATGCACCGCGGCGACGACGTGGCTGACGTACCGCGCGGGCGGCACGGCTGGCGGTCCGGGCTGGTCACCTCGGTGGCGAACCCCAAGCTGGCGGTATTTTTCATCGCCTTGTTCCCGCAGTTTCTCCGGCCGCACGCCGCGGTGCTGCCGGCCGCGCTCGCGATGGCGGCCGTGATCGTCGCGTACGACGTGCTGTGGTTCTCGGCGCTGGCTTACGCCGTCGACCGCGCCGGGGCGCTGCTGCGGCCACGGGTTCGCCGGACGATGGAGCGGGTGACCGGCGGCGTGATGGTGGGCCTGGGCATCCGCATCGCCGCCGACACCCGCTAGCCGACTCCGCTTTGCACCTTTCAGCGCCCCGAATCGGCCTGATTCAGGGCGCTGAAAGGTGCAAAGCGAGGATCAGACGCGGCGCAGGCCGTCGATCGCGCTGGCCGGGACGGTCAGCACCACGGTGTGGTAGCTCTCGATGCGGTCGACGATGTCGGCGCGCGGGCCGTCGTGCCACTCCGGCGAGGTGTAGAACCGCTTCTCCTGCTCGTCGCGGTCGTCGTGCGACGCGAAGGATCGCATCAGCAGGTACTCCTCGACGCCGTCCTCGTTCTGCTCGGACGGACCGAAGCGGACGACGTCGACGCCGAAGTCGCGCAACAGCGGAGCCGCGCGCTCGGCGACGGTGGCATGGAAGGCCTCGGTGTACCCGGACCTGAGCCGGTAGGTGCGGATCTCGAGCAGCAGCGACGTGAGCGCGGTGGCCTCCATGTCGGGCAGCCTAGGGGCATGCAGCGACGTCCCTGTCAGGGGTGCCCGGCATGGTGCGGGTAACTTCGTCGCTCATGAGCACCGGTGCGCCAGACGGCACGTCGCCAGTGTTCGCGGTGATCGGCGAGGCGCTCATCGACCTGGTCGATCCGGGCAACGGCAACGCCTGCGCGGCGCACCCGGGCGGCAGCCCGCTCAACGTCGCGATCGGCCTGGCCCGCCTCGGCCAGCCCGTCGCCTTCGTCGGACGCTTCTCCCGCGATCCGTTCGGGACGGTCCTGCGTAACCACGCCGCCCGATCGGGCGTCGACCTGACGCTTGCGGTCGAGGGCCCAGAGCCCAGCACGATCGCGTTGGTCGACATGAAGGACGGCATCGCGCGTTACGAATTCTCCGTCGAGGGCACCGTGGACTTCCAGTGGGCCGACAGCGAACTCGCGCACCTGCCGCCGAGCGTCGGGTGGGTGCATTACGGCTCACTGGCCTCGTGGCTGCCGCCCGGCAACGAGGTGATCGCGCGGCGCATCGCCGCGCTGCGGGCCGCCGGCGACGTGGTCGTCAGCTACGACCCGAACGTCCGTCCGCAGCTGCAGCCGGACGCGGCGACCGCCCGCGATCAGGTCGAGCAGGCGCTGCCGCACGCGCACGTGGTGAAGGCGAGTCTGGAGGATCTGGAGTACCTCTACCCGGGCGAGGCGGTCGCGACGGTGGCCAAGCGGTGGCTGACCGCGGGGCCGGGGCTCGTCGTCATCACCCGTGGCGGCGACGGGGCGGCGGCTTACCTCGCCGATGCCGCGGCGGTCGAGCGACCGGTCTATCCGGCACCGGCGATCGACACGGTCGGGGCCGGGGACGCGTTCACCAGCGGCCTGCTCGACGCGCTGGCCCGGCGGGACATCATCTCGGTGGCACGGCTGCCCGAACTGCACCAGCCCCAGACACTCGCGGCCGTCCTCGATGACGCCGCGGTGGTGGCCGGGCTGACCACCACCCGGCCGGGCGCCGACCCGCCGCGACGGTCCGAGGTCGACGCCGAGCTCCGCGCCGAGACCGAGCGCGCCCGCCGAGTCACACAAGAAGACGAACCCCCGCGGGAAGCGGTGCGCCGGCCAGCAGTTCCACGGCCACGTCGGCCAAAGCAGTAAGCGCAACGCGCTGGGGCCACGGCCCGAACGAAATTCGGGCGACGCCCACCGCAGCGAACTCGGCCGCGCTCGCGCTGCCGGGTACCGCGATCACACTCACCTTGCGCAGCCCGATCCCCTCGACCAGGCGTCCCGCCGTCTCGGCGTCGAGGCGGGCGGGCACGAAGACACACGCTGCGCCGGCGTCGAGGAACGCACGGCCGCGCCGCACTGCCTCGGCCACAATCTCGTCCGTGCCTCGGTCGCCTGGCGCGATGAAGACGTCGGTGCGCGCGTTCAGGACGAACGGCACACCCTCGGCTTCGCCTGCTCGCACCGCTGCCTCGACCGCCGCGACGGCCTCGTCGAGCGGACGCATGGCGTCCTCGAGGTTGCCGCCGACGGCGCCGGCGCCGATCGCGCGGCGCACGGTCGTCTCCGGGTCGCCGTAGCCGGCTTCGAGGTCGGCGCTCACGGGCAGGTCGACGGCCGCCGTGATGCGCGAGACGGCGTCGATCACCAGGTCGAGCGGGATCTGCTCGCCGTCCTCGTAGCCGTAGGCGGCCGCGATGGAGTGGCTGGCCGTCGCCAGTGCGCTACAGCCGGGCAGATCGGCCACGACGCGGGCGCTGGCCACGTCCCAGACGTTGACCAGGATGAGTGGCTCGGGTGCATCGTGCAGTCGGCGCAGTTGAGCCGCGCGATCAGCAGCAGTCATCCGGCCACCCTAGGACGCGCGACCGACATCCTCCGGCAGCGACGACAGGACGCGATTGGGCGGTGGAGAGCGCCACGGCGCGGTCTTGGCCGCCAGGCGAACCGACGCCAGCGCGGCGAGATCGGGCCGGCGGCGGTCCCATACGGCAAGCGCTCGGGCGATGGCCACCCACGAGACCGCGATCAACACAAGCGCCACGACCAGGTTGGGGTTCATCATCGGCGACCGTTGTCCACGACTCACAGCCAGCGACGGCGCTTGAAGACGAAGTACAGCGTGGTGGACGTGGCGAGCATGAGGGTCAGCGCGAGCGGGTAGCCCAGCAGCCAGTGCAGTTCGGGCATGTGGTCGAAGTTCATGCCGTAGATGGTTCCAACGAGAGTCGGAGCGAACAGGATCGCCGCCCAGGCCGAGATCCTTTTGACCTCTTCGTTCTGCGCCAGGCTGGCCACCGTCAGGCTGCGCGTCTCGTCGTTCTGCCGTTGTCCGACAAGGGTGGTCTGCACGGTCAGCGCGTTCTGCAACAGCACCCGGAAGGCATCGGCGCGTTCGACCACGCGGGTGGCGTGGTCCTGGACGTCGCGCAGCCTGCGCTGCAACTCGACGTCGACGCGGTACTTGTCGAAGCCACCCTCGAAAGCGCGCAGGATGTCCAGCAGCGGATGGGTGGCGCGCTGGAACTCGATGACCTCGCGGGACAGCTCGTAGATGCGCCGGGACACCGCCGGATCGCCCTGGAACAGCTGGTCTTCGATCTCGTCGATGTCGTTCTCGAGACCGGCGACCACCGGTGCGTACTCGTCCACGACCTGGTCGAGAATCGCGTACAGGATCGCCTCCGGTCCGCAGCGCAGGAGTTCGGGGCTGCTCTCCAGGCGACGACGCACCTGACCCAGATCAGGTGCCTCGGCATGCCGGATCGTGACGACGAAGTCCGGCCCGGTGAAGATGTGCAGCTCACCGAACTCCACCCGCTCGACGTCGTCGATGTAGCGGGCCGGACGCAGGACGAGGAACAGGGTGTCGTCGTAGCGCTCCAGCTTCGGTCGCTGGTGGGCAGAGATCGCGTCCTCGACGGCGAGTTCGTGCAGCCCGAACTCCCGCGCTACCGAGCGGATCTCGTCGGCGTCCGGGCGGTACAGCCCGATCCAGGCCATGCCGTGACGTTCGCGCAAGATCTCAAACGTCTCTTCCAGGCTCTGCGGATCGGCGGTGCGGTGACCGTCGACGTACACCGCGTTGTCCTTCAGCGTCATCGTGGCCTCAAGATCATCGTCTGACGTTCGGCCGGTAGCGGTAGCCCACGCCAGGTTCGATGAGAACGTAGCGCGGACCGCTCGGCTCGGGCTCAAGTTCGGACCGCGTTTCGGGCCGGTATGCCCTCGGCGTTCGGCAGCGCCACGACCGCGGTCAGCCCACCTCCGGGCGTGTCATCGAGGGCAATGGATCCGCCCATGGCCTCGACAAAGCCCCGGGCGATGGCCAGCCCCAGGCCCACCCCGGCGCCATTGCTGGCCACCTGGTCGCCGCTGCGTTGGAACGGGGCGAAGACAGCTTCCCGCTCACTTTCGATGATGCCGGGCCCGCGGTCGATGACTCGCACCTCGACCAGAGCGCCGTGCGCGCTGGCCGAGACCCGGACCGGCTTGCCGGGCGGCGTGTACCGGAGTCCATTCTCGACCAGGTTGGCCACCACGCGCTCCAGCAGACCGGGATCGGCCAGCACCTCGGGCAGCGTGTCGGGTATGGCCACCTCGACCTGACTGCTGTGCGCGGTGAGGTCGAGTGCGCGGCTCACGACGTCGTCGACGCCGACCGGACTCGTGGCCACGGACAACGCGCCGGCCTGTAGCCGCGACAGGTCCAGCAGGTTGGTTACCAGAGCGGTCAACCGGTCCAGCGCTTCGTCTGCGTTGGCGAGCAATTCGTGCCGATCGCTGTCACTCCACGCCACCTCAGGACTGCGCAAGCTGGAGACCGCCGCCTTCGCCGAAGCGATCGGGGTGCGTAGGTCGTGGCTGACCGCGTTGAGCAACGCGGTGCGCATGCGATCGGCCTGAGCCAGCGGTGCCGCCGCGTCTGCGGCCTCGCTGAGGCGGCGCTGCTGATAGGCGACGGCAACTTGGGTGGCGAACGCTGCCAGTAGGCGTTGGTCTTCGGCGGCGAGCGTGCGCCCACGAAGCACCAGGTTGAGGTCCTGCCCGAGCGGAACCTCGGTATCCCCGTCCTCAGGCCGAAGACACGGGTCCGCACCGATGCTGGCCACGCACGACCACGTGCCGCGCATCCCGCCAGTGGACCGCGTAGTAGTGGCGCTGCCCGTGCTGGCCGGAGCCTCGCTGTCGCGCCGCAGCAGGGTCACACTGGCCACCGCGAATGTCTCGCGCACCCGTTCGAGGAGTGCGGGCAGGGCCTGCTCGCCGCGCAGCAGGCTGCCGGCAAGTGTCGACAGCGTCTCCGCCTCCGCGTTGGATCTGGCGGCCTCGGTCGTGCGCTTGGCGGCCTGGTCGACGACGCGAGATACGAGCCCGGCGATCGATACGAAGATCACCAGAGCCAGGACGTTCTCGTGGTCGGCGATTGTCCATCGGTGGATCGGCGCGACGAAGTAGTAGTTGAGCAACAGGCTGGCGGCGATTGCGGCGAGCAGGGCCGGGTAGAAGCCCCCGATCAGGCTGACGACGACCACCGCCAACAGGAACAAGAGCACGTCGCTGGCCAGTCTCAGGTCGGCGCGCAACAGCGCGCACAGCGGCACGAGTACTGCGAGTAACAGCGCGGCGACAACGAGGCCGGCGATCCTTCGACGAGCCGTGAGGCCACCGGTCATCGGCGGCAGCACCCGTCCCTTGCCGATGTAGTCGTGGCTGACGACATGCACGTCGATGGACGCGGACTTGCGGGTAATGGTCATGCCCGTGCCCGGACCGGTGAAGGCGAACAGGAGCGAGCTGCGTCGGCTGGCCCCGATGACGATCTGGGTGCCGTTGTTGGCCCGGGCGAAGTCGAGGATCGCCGTAGCGATGTCGTCGCCGACCACGGAGTGATAGCTGCCGCCGAGCGATTCCACCAACAGGCGCTGCTGGTCGAGGGTGGCGATGCTCGAACCGGCCAGGCCGTCGCTGCGAGCGATATGCACGGCCAACAGATCCCCGCCCGTGGCCCGGGACGCGATCCGGGCCGCGCGCCGGATCAACGTCTCGCCCTCCGGGCCACCGGTCAGCGCGACGACGACTCGCTCGCGGGTCTCCCAGGTGGACGCGATGCCGTGTTGCTCGCGGTAGCGCTGCAGACCCTCTTCGACACTGTCCGCCAGCCACAGCAGTGCGAGTTCGCGCAGTGCAGTGAGGTTGCCTGGCCGGAAGTAGTTCGACAACGCGGCGTCGACCTTGTCCGGCTGGTAGATGTTGCCGTGAGCCATCCGGCGGCGCAACGCTTCAGGGGTCATATCGACGAGCTCGACCTGTTCGGCCGAGCGGACAACCGAGTCCGGCACAGTCTCGCGCTGCGGTACGCCGGTGATCGCCTGGACGACGTCGTTGAGCGACTCCAGATGCTGGATGTTGACGGTGCTGATGACATCAATGCCGGCCTCCAGCATCAATTCGATGTCCTGCCAGCGTTTGGCGTGCGCGGTGCCGGGGACGTTGGTGTGCGCGAGTTCGTCGACGAGCGCGACTTCCGGCGCGCGCTCGAGTACCGCCGCCAGGTCGAGCTCGGTGAACTCGCTGTCCCGGTAGCTGACGGTTCGCCGAGGGATGACCTCGAGCCCATCGAGCTTCTTCGCGGTATGCGGCCGCGCGTGGGTCTCGACAAACGCGACGACTACGTCGGCGCCCCGGGATGCCCGACGATTTCCCTCGTCGAGCATCGCGTAGGTCTTGCCCACTCCGGGCGCCGCGCCGAGATAGACGCGCAGCAGTCCGCGCTCGCTCACCTGGCGCCGCCGATCACTTCTTGGTGAATGGGTAGTCCTTGTCCAACGCGACGTTGAGTTGCAGGACGTTCACTCGCGGCTCGCCCATGAAGCCGAGGTCTCGACCCTTCTCGTACTTCGCGACGAGGGCGGCCACCTGGCTGACCGTCACACCCCGGGTCTTGGCCACCGACGTCTCCTGCAACTTCGCGTAGGCCGGGCTGATCTCGGGATCCAGACCCGAGCCAGACGCGGTTACCGCGTCGGCAGGGACCGCTGGATGGGCCGGCGCGTTGCCCCGCACCGGGACGACCTTGCCCTTGGCGTAGTCCTCGCCGAACTTGCCGAGTTGGACCGTCACGCCCTTGTAGGTACTGATGAACGGTGCGGCCGGCGACGATTGATTGATGCTGACCACTCGGGTGATCGCACCGTGGTAGCCCGGGCCGGCATAGAAGACGGCCAGCACGGCCCCTACCCCGTCGGGCGTACAGAACGGGCGCGATCCGTCGACGCCGTAGAGCTTGCCGATGGTCAGGCTTCGGCCGCACACCTGGGTGAGCAGACTCTGCTTACCGGTGTCACCCTTCACCGACGGATCCGGCAGCGTGTCGACGATCGACTCCGGACCGAGGTTGCTGGCGCTCGAGGCGGTCGGGTCGTAACCGGCACCGGCTGCCGACGGCCGGCTCTGGAAGTACTGCGGCAGCGCAGCGCCATTGGCGTCCGTGAAGGACTGGCCGATGAGCTTGGACCCGACCACCTTCCCGCCGACCTTGATCAGGGATCCGTCGGCGCGGCTCTTGAGTCCGGGCACCTGGGCGATCGCGGTGATCAACAACGGGTACGCGACCCCCAGCACGACCGTGAAGATGAGCAGCATGCGCAACGATGCCGCGAGCTGCCGGAACGAGTTGAGCAAGGTACGCATCAAGGTCACCGGATTCCGGGGAGGTACTGAATGACGAGATCGATGGCCTTGATGCCGAGGAACGGCACGATGATCCCGCCTAGGCCATAGATGTAGAGGTTGCGGCGCAACATCGAGCTCGCGCTCGCGGGCCGGTAGCGCACCCCGCGCAGAGCCAGTGGGATGAGCGCGACGATGACCAGCGCGTTGAAGATGACCGCGGACAGGATCGCTGACTGCGGCGAGTGCAGCCGCATGATGTTCAGCTTGTCCAGGCCCGGGTACACGGCGGCGAACATCGCGGGAATGATCGCGAAGTACTTCGCGACGTCGTTGGCGATGGAGAACGTCGTCAGTGCCCCGCGAGTGATCAGCAACTGCTTGCCGATCTCGACGATCTCGATGAGCTTGGTCGGGTCGGAGTCGAGGTCGACCATATTGCCGGCCTCTTTCGCCGCCGACGTCCCGGTGTTCATAGCGACACCGACATCAGCCTGGGCCAGCGCCGGCGCATCGTTCGTGCCGTCGCCGGTCATCGCGACGAGCTTGCCGCCGGCTTGCTCGCGTTTGATGAGCGCCATCTTGTCTTCAGGCGTGGCCTCCGCGAGGAAGTCGTCGACGCCGGCCTCGTCCGCGATCGCCTTGGCCGTAAGGGGATTGTCGCCGGTGATCATCACCGTACGGATCCCCATCCGGCGCAGTTCGTCGAAGCGCTCACTCATCCCGTTCTTGACGATGTCCTTGAGTTGGATGATGCCGAGCACGCGTGGCGTAACGCCGTCGACGTGTTCGGCGACGACCAGCGGCGTCCCGCCGGCGGCGCTGATGCCGTCGACTATCTCGCCGGTACGCGCAGGTACCTCGCCGCCGTTGTTGCGGACCCACGCGATCACAGCTGCGGCCGCGCCCTTGCGCACCTCTCGCGCCGGCTCGGCGCCGAGTGCGGTCAGGTCGACACCACTCATCCGGGTCTGCGCGGTGAAGCTCACGAACGTGGCGTGCGTCAGTTCACCTGCGGCGCGTTCGCGCAGGCCATACCGGGACTTCGCCAGTACCACCACCGAGCGGCCCTCGGGGGTCTCGTCGGCCAGCGACGAAAGCTGTGCCGCGCTGGCGAGGTCGTCGACGAGGACCTCACCGACGGGGACGAAGTCGGTGGCCTGCCGGTTGCCCAGGGTGATGGTGCCCGTCTTGTCGAGTAGGAGCGTGTCGACATCTCCGGCAGCTTCTACGGCCCGGCCACTCATGGCCAGGACGTTGCGCTGGACGAGGCGGTCCATCCCGGCGATTCCGATGGCCGAGAGCAGGGCACCGATGGTGGTCGGGATCAGGCACACCAGCAGCGAGATGAGCACGATGCCGGTGATGCCGTTGTGGTCCAGGGCAGAGGTGTCGGGGATGCCCGGCTGGTTGGCCTTGGAGAAGATCGCCAGCGGCTGCAGGGTCACGGTGGCGAGCAGGAAGATGATCGTCAACGAGGCGAGCAGGATGTTCAGCGCAATCTCGTTCGGCGTCTTCTGCCGGCTCGCTCCCTCGACCAGCGCGATCATCCGGTCGATGAAGCTCTCGCCCGGTTTCTGGGTGATCTCGACGACGATGCGATCGGAGAGCACCTTCGTGCCTCCGGTGACCGAGCTACGGTCCCCGCCGCTCTCACGGATCACCGGCGCGCTCTCTCCGGTGATCGCACTCTCGTCGACACTGGCGATGCCCTCGACGACGTCGCCGTCACCCGGGATCACGTCGCCCGCTTCACACACCACCAGGTCGCCCTGCTGGAGTTGCGGCGCGGCGACCGATTCCTCGGCGCCGAGGAAGTTGCTCCGGTCCACGAGGCGTCGCGCGACGGTGTCGGTCTTGGCGCGCCGCAATGCATCGGCCTGCGCCTTGCCCCGGCCCTCGGCCACAGCCTCGGCCACATTCGCGAAGAGAACGGTCAGCCATAGCCAGATGACAGCCAGCCAGGCGAAGATGCTCGGCTTGTCGATCGCCAACACAGTGCTGAAGGTCGCGCCGACCTCGACCAGGAACATGACCGGGTTCTTGTACAGCGTGAACGGGTTGAGCTTGCGCACGGCGTCGGGAAGGGACGTCCACAGCATCGTGGGGTCGAGCAAGCCGGCTTGGACGCGGTGTTCGTTGGTAGTGCGGTTCGGGCCGCCATCAACCGAGGAACTCCCGGCTGGGGGTGGGGTGGTGGTCATGGTCATCAGTGCAGACCCTCCGCGAGCGGACCCAAGGCGAGTGCCGGGAAGTAGGTGAGGGCGACCACGATCAACGTGACGCCGGTGAGCATGCCCACGAACAGCAGGCGATGGGTCGGCAAGGTGCCCTCGGATGCGGGCACCGGTTTCTGCCGGGCCAGTGACCCGGCCAGGCCGAGCACGAACACGATGGGCAGGAAACGGCCGAGCAGCATGATGACGCCGAGCACCGTGTTGTACCAAACGGTGTTGACGGATATGCCTGCGAAGGCCGAGCCGTTGTTGTTCGCCGCCGAGGTGAACGCGTAGAGCACCTCGGACAGGCCGTGTGATCCGCTGTTGAGCATCCCAGCCCGTTCACCGGGCAAGGCCATCGCCAGCGCGGTGCCCACCAGCACCAGCAAGGGGGTCGTGAGCAGGTACAGGGATGCGAACTTCACCTCCCGGCCGCCGAGTTTCTTTCCCAGATACTCGGGTGTTCGCCCGACCATCAACCCGGCCACGAAGACGGTGATGACCGCCAGGATCAAGATTCCGTACATGCCGGACCCGGTGCCGCCTGGCGCGACCTCGCCCAGCATCATGTTGAGCAGGAGTACCGCGCCGCCCAAGCTCGTGTAGGAGTCGTGAAAGCTGTTCACGGCGCCGGTCGAAGTGAGAGTGGTTCCGGTCGCGAAGATGGCTGAATCGGGCACCCCAAAGCGGGCCTCAGTGCCTTCCGTGGCTGAGCCGACTGCAGTGGGGACGGTGCCATGGTGCGCTGTCTGCGCCCCGAGTTGAAGCCCGACGCTCAGGATTGCGAGCATCGCCATCACAGCCACGATTGCCCGACCCTGCCGGCGGTCGCCGATCATCGTGCCGAACGTCCGCGGCAGCGAGAACGAGATTGCCAGCAGCAGGAAGATCTCCAGCCAGTTCGTCCACACCGTGGGGTTCTCCCACGGGTGTGCGGAGTTGGCGTTGAAGAAGCCGCCCCCGTTGGTGCCGAGTTCCTTGATGGCCTCCTGGCTGGCGACCGGGCCGCCGGGCAGCGTCTGGCTGCCGCCCGTGACCGTGGTGATGGTCGCGTAGTGATGGAGGTTCTCGATCATGCCTGCGCCGACGAAAATGATCGCGAACACGATCGAGATGGGCAGCAGGATGCGCAGGCAGATCCGGGTGAGATCGACCCAGAAGTTGCCGAGCCGGTCGGTCTTGCTGCGGGCGAAGCCGCGGACCAACGCGATGGCGACAGCTATGCCGACCGCGGCCGAGAGGAAGTTCTGCACCGCCAGGCCGACCATCTGGGCGACATAGCCGAGGGCGTTCTCGCCCGAGTAGGACTGCCAGTTCGTGTTGGTCACGAAGCTGGCCGCGGTGTTGAACGACTGGCTTCGCGACATCTGGGGTACCGCGTACGGATGCCCGAAGTGCTGCTGCAAGCGCAGGAACACGTACAGGAACAGCACCCCGACCGCGCTGAACGTCAGCACCGATCGCAGGTAGCGGCCCCAGGTCTGATCGGCGTCCGCGTCGACGCCGCCGACCTTGTAGACGGCCTTCTCTACGCGGAGGTGCCGGGTGCCCGTCAGTACTCGGGCCATGTAGTCACCGAGCGGCTTGTGCACGAGTACCAGTGCGAGGATCAGCGTGCCGAGGAAGACGATCCCGGCCCAGGTCGAGGACATCAGAACTTCTCCGGGAAGACCAGCGCGATCACCAGGAAGATGGTGAACGCGACCGACAGGATCAGACCCACGACGTTGGTGGCGCTCACAGCTTCTCCGCCCCCTTGGCGCACAGCGCCAGCAAGCCGAATACGGCGAGGATCAGCAGGAT
>JAOPWD010000496.1 GCA_025965875.1 Pseudonocardiales bacterium | reverse complement strand
GCACTGTCGGCGAACATGTTGTTGAACCCGGGCGCACCCTGGCCGGTCTGCAGCCGGTGGATGACGGCATACCCGGCGTTGTCGCAGACCACCGCGACGAACGGGTGCCCGGCGAATGCAGCCGAGTACAGCTCGGAGTTGAGCATCAGGTACGACCCGTCGCCGAGCAGCGCGGTGACCAACCCGCCGGGGTGCGTGCGAGCTCGCGCCATCGCGGCACCCCATGGCCCTGCCAGCTCGTAGCCCATGCACGAGAAGCCGTATTCGAGATCCATGGTCGCACCGGCCGTGGCCGGCCCGGTCCGCCAACCGCCGTTCAGTTCGCCGGGAATGCCTCCGGACGAACCGAGCACGTAGTCGTCAGGACCGCTCGCGTCATTGACGACGCCAACCACCTGGGCGTACGTGAGCGAGCCGTCGGCAGCGGCACCGCCCCGCAGCGTGTCGACGTGTGCGTCCCAGCCGGCGCGCTCGGTGGCCACGCGGGACGCCCACTCGGCATCGGCGGACCACCCGGCCAGCGACGCCGCCAGCTCGGCCAGGGACTCCCGCGCATCACCGACCACCGCGTGCGCCGCATGCTTGACCGCGTCGAAGCGGGCCGCGTTGATCGTCACCAGCCGCATGTCGGCCCGGAATAAGCTCCACGACGACGTGGTGAAGTCCTGCAACCGGGTGCCCACGGCGAGGATCACGTCCGCGTCCGCGGCCAGTGCGTTGGCCGACGCCGAGCCGATCGTGCCCAGCGGGCCGGCGTTGAGCGGATGCGGGTCGGGCAGCACCGTTCTACCGGCGGCGGTTTCGGCGATCGGGATGCCGTGCGCCGTGGCGAAGTCGAGTAGTTGCGCCCCAGCCCCTGAGTACCGCGCCCCGCCCCCGCTGATGATCAGCGGCCGCCGCGACGTCCGGAGGATCTCGGCCGCTACCCCCAGGTCGCGGGTGTCCGGCCGCGGCCGAGGCACTCGGTGCAGCCGCGCTGCGAACATCCCTACCGGGAAGTCGAACTCCTCGGCTTGGACGTCCTGCGGCAAGGCCAGCACGACCGGGCCGCATTCAGCGGGGTCGGTCAGCACCCGGGCCACTTGCGGCAGGCTGGCCAGCAGTTGCTCCGGCCGGGTGATCCGGTCGAAGTAGCGCGATACCGGCCGGAAGGCGTCGTTCACGCTCACCGTGGCGTCGTCGAAGCGCTCGACCTGCTGCAGCACCGGGTCGGGCGCGCGCCCGGTGAACGTGTCGCCGGGCAGCAATAACACCGGCAGCCGGTTGGCGTGGGCGACGCCGGCCGCCGTGACCATGTTCAACGCACCTGGCCCGACGGACGAGGTGGCCACCATGACCTGCCTGCGATCGGTTGCCTTGGCGAACGCGACCGCGGCCAGCGCCATGCCCTGCTCCGTCTGGCCGCGCCACGTCGGCAGCTGATCCCGTACCTCGTGCAGCGCGGTGCCCAGGCCGAGCACGTTGCCGTGCCCGAAGATGCCGAACACTCCGGCGAACAACGGCACCTCGGTGCCGTCGAGCAACTCGGCCCGCTGCGCCACCAGCCACCGCACCAGGGCCTGCGCCGTCGTCAACCGCACCGTGTCGGTCATGGCGCACCAACCCGGCCGGCGGCTGAGGTGACCGGGCAGCGCGGGTCGGTCGGCATGCTCGACCAGGTGTCGCGAATCCAGGCGTGCTCGGGGTCGTCGCAGAATGCCATCGAGCGGGTATCCCCCGGTCCGGCCAGCACGTTCAGGTAATACATCGGGTAGCCCGGTGCCGCCACGCACGGGCCGTGGTAGCCGTGCGGGATAAGCACGACGTCGCCGTCGCGCACCTCCAGCGACTCGTCCAGTTCCGCCAGCCCGGCCGCCGAGTGCTCCAGCCCGGTGTAGGTGCGGTGCAGTCCGAATCCCTGCGGGTTCGGGGTGATCTGGTCAGGCCCGGCGATCCGGTAGTAGTAGATCTCCTCGTTCACGACCTGGCACGGCGCGGTGACGTCGTGCTTGTGCGGCGGGTAGCTCGACCAGTTGCCCGGCGGGGTGATCAGCTCGCAGCAGACCAACTTGTCGGCGTGGTCCCACGCTCCCGGGACGCCGAAGTTGGTCACCTGCCGGGTCGCCGGACCCGCGCCGCGCACCTCGACCGGCACGTCGATCGCCGGTCCGTACGCCGCCGGCAACCGCTTGGTGCAGCGCGCCGACGGCAGCGCCACCTGCGCACCGGCCGGGCTGACTAGCGTGAGCACACTGTCGCGCCCCACATAGGCGAAGTCGCTGACCGCGGTGAACACCGATTCCCGGCCGGCCAACATGAACGACGCCTCTGCCTCGCCAGAAGTCGTAGCGACCGTCATCGACACGGCACCGGCCAGCGGCAGCACGAACAGTTCGGCGCTGCCGGTCGGCAGCGTCTGCGCGATGCCGGGGCTGAGCTCGAGCACCCGCAGTCCGCTGAACTGCCAGCCGGCCGAGTCGGGCGTGACGAATACCGGCTGTCCGTTGGCAGGGATGTGCAGACTCACAGCAGACGTCCTTCGGTGGCGACGCGCAGCACCTTCGCGGCCGCGTCGACGGTGCCGGCGACGTCGCCGCTGTCGGGGTACAGGACCGTCCGGCCGATGACCAGGCCGCGCACCACCGGCTGGCGCAGGGTCTTGCCCCATGACGCGACCTGCTCGGCAAGGTCCGGACCAGGCACTCCGCCGAGCACGACGCACGGCAACGTCGTCGCGCCGTACACGACGTCCGGGTCGTCGCAGGCGGGCATCTTCAGCCAGGTGTAGGCGCTCGTCGTGCCCAGCGCCGAGGCCACCGTGACCGCGCGGGTCAGCGACGGCGCGTCCTGCTGCAGCACCAGCGTGCCGTCGGCCTCGCGCCGGTACGGCAGCGGCTCGACCATCGCCACCAACTTTCGTCCGGCCAGTTCGGTCACCGCCTGCGCGCAGGCGTGCAACGTCTGCAGGGTGCCGGCGTCCTGGTCGTCGATGCGCAGCAGCATCTTGCCGCCGTCGAGACGGCAAGCCGCGATGCTGGCCGCGTCGTAGCCGGTGAACCGGTCGTCCATCGTGAAGCTGGCGCCGTCAAGGCCGCCGCGGTTCATCGAGCCGATCACGACCTTGCCCTCGAGCGCGCCGAGCAGCAGCAATTCCTCGACGATGTCCGGCGAACCGAGGACACCGTCGACATCGGGATGGGCCAACGCCGTCACCAGTCGGTCGAGCAGGCTGCGGCGATCAGCCATCGCCATCGGGTCGTTCCCGGAACGCAACGCACCCCGCGCCGGGTGATCGGCCGCCACCAGGAACAGGGTGCCTTGCTCGCTGAGCAACGCAGGCCGTCGGCGCCGCTGCGCGTACGCCAGCGCGATCGCATCCGGCCGGAACGTCCTGGTGCTCAGCAGTTGCCGCCACTGCTCGTCATTCGCCCCGACCATCAACGCACCTCCTCGCGCATGGTCCTCGAAGACACCATCGCCTCGAGCTCGTCGATCGTCGGCATGGCATCCGCGCATGCCAGGCGGGAGGCAACGATGGCCCCAGCCGCGTTGGCGTACTCGGCGCAGCGCACCGGTTCCCAGCCGGACAACAGGCCGTGGATAAGTGCGCCGCCGAACGCATCGCCCGCGCCCAACCCGCAGACCACCTCGATGCGCTGGGCGGCGACCGTGGTCATGCCGCGTGCGGTCGCGACCAGCACTCCGTCGGCACCCTTCTTCACCAGCGCGATCTCCACGCCTCGATCGAGCAACCGGCGGGCCGCCTCTTCCGGGTCCGCCGTGCCCACGGCCACCTCCACCTCAGCCCGGTTGCCCACCGCGACCGTGACGTTCTCGAGCAGTCGCTCGTACTCGCGACGGGCGTCCTGCGGCGACGGCCAGAACATCGCCCGCCAGTCCAGGTCGAGCACCGTCCAGCGGCCGGCCGAGGATTCCGGGCGGCCGCGGTGGGCGAGCATGTCCAGCTGGGTCTGCCGGGCCGGTTCGACGGACACGCCGGTACCGGTGACCCACAGCAGCGCGACCTCCGCGACCAGGTCCCACGGCACATCGGCCGCCGTCAGGGTCAGGTCCGGCGCGGTCGGCAGCCGGTAGAACAGCAGCGGCGGATCCTCCGGCGGGTTCAACGCGCAGAACACCACCGGGGTCAGGAGGTCCGGCGACGTTGCGACGTAGCTCGCGTCGACGCCGAAGCCGGCGAGCGCGTCACGGACGTAACTGCCGAAGT
Organism: Pseudonocardiales bacterium; assembly: GCA_025965875.1. Classification (GTDB taxonomy): domain Bacteria; phylum Actinomycetota; class Actinomycetes; order Mycobacteriales; family Jatrophihabitantaceae; genus QHCC01. Next base: position 1,525 of record JAOPWD010000496.1, on the reverse strand, counting down.
CGTCCGGGCCGACCTTGGTCAGCACCGCGGTGCGGCGGCCGAGGCGGGCGGCACCCACCGCGACGTTGGTGGCCGTGCCCCCGAGTGACTTGGCGAACGTGGTGACCTGGGACAGCGGCACGCCGGACTGCTCCGGGTACAGATCGACGCCGACCCGCCCGACCGTGAGCGCTTCGATTGCGGCGCTCATCGGTACAACGCGGGCTGGTCGCGCGGTACGGCATCCTGCGTCCGGCCGGTGTCCAACGCACGGATGCCCGCGTCGGCCATCACCGTGGCGGCGTAGCCGTCCCAGGCCGATGCGCCGCGCGGCGGCTCCCCCGCGGCGACCGCGTCCACCCAGTCCTGCAGTTCGCGCCGGTACGCCTCGGTGAAGCGCTGCCGCCAGTCGCCGGGCACGGCCCGAGCCAGGCTCCCGGCCGCACGCCGCACGGTCGGCGCCGGTGAGTCGAGCAGCACGGTGCCGCTCTCGGCCACGAGCTCGCATCGCACGTCGTAGCCGTAGCCGGCGTTGAGGAACACCTCGACGTCGACGAGTACGCCGCTCGCGGAGGCGAACACCAGCAGCATCGGGTCCTGGGTGTCGCCGGAATTCGAAGACCGCCGCGGGCAGTGCACAGTGACCGACACCAGTTCCTCGTCGAGCAGCCACCGGGCGATGTCGATCTCGTGCACGGCCGAGCCCGAGATCAGGACCGCGGACGGCACCGGGACACTGGCCGCGTTGCGGTGGACGCAGCGCAGCAGCAGGGCCTGCCCGAGGTCGCCGCTGCGCAGGGCCGCCTTCAGGTCGGCGTAGCCAGGGTCGTAACGACGCATGAAACCGACCGTGACCAACCGGCGGCCGAGCTCAACCTCTGCCGCCACTATCCGGATCGAGCCGGCCACGTCGGGAGTCAGCGGCTTCTCGCACAGCACGGGCTTGCCGGCCGCGAGGCAGGCCAGCACGAATTGCTCGTGCGTCTTGTCCGCCGACGCGATCAGCACCGCATCGATCGAGTCGTCCTTGATCAGCACCATCGGGTCGTCGAAGACCCGAGCGCCGCTCGCGGCGGCGACGGCCTCGGCTCGCTCCGGGTCGACGTCGAACACCGCCGCCACCTCGCTGCCGGACACGGCGTCGGTGAGCAGCCGCGCGTGCTCGGCACCCATCAGGCCGACGCCGATCACGCCCGTCCGGACTGGCATTCCCCGCTCCCGCGAATCGACAGCGATGGTTCAGCCCAGCGTCTTCGTGTCTTCGAGAAGTTCGCGGCCCAACGCCCCGGTATCGCTCTTGTCGCCCTCCCGCTCGAGTTCGTGCGCGAGCTGCTCGAGTTCGGCGCCGCCGGCCATCAGTCGGGTGAGCTCGGGAAGCGTGATCTCGGACTTGGCGAAGTCCCCGAGGCTCTTGCCGCGCTTGAGCAGCAGGAAACGGTCGCCGACCGGGTAGGCATGGTGCGGGTTGTGCGTGATGAAGATGACGCCGAGGCCCTTGTCGCGCGCCTGGACGATGTACTTCAGCACCACCCCGGCTTGCTTCACT
>JAOPWD010000494.1 GCA_025965875.1 Pseudonocardiales bacterium | reverse complement strand
CCGCAGTAGCCAGAGCGTGGCAAGGGTTGACCACTATTTCCTTGCAGCCGAACGGTTTCGTGACGAACTGCCAGGGACCTGGCGGCAGTCCGGGCGCGTCCTATCTCGGCCATGTCCCGCGCATCGCACCCACGTCGACCTCGTCGGGCACGGTCAACGCAGACTCGCCGCCGTACTGCGTCGGCGCGTTCCTGCTGGCCGGGAGTGCGGTGGCCCGGCTGCCGAACAACCTGTCCGCCGGACGTCCGGTCACGTTCACCGGCCAGCAGGTGGGCCACGAGGCCCGGCGCGTGAATGACGGGGATGTCACGACGAGGTGGAGCGCCTCGGGTTTCCCGAAGGCCGTCACGATCGACCTCGGTGCAGACCACGTGTTGACCAACTCGATGGTGGTGCCGTACGCGGGTCGCGCATATCGGTTCCGCATCGAGACATCGACGGACAAGGTGCATTGGCGACTGGCCATCGACCATTCGACCACCAGGATCCGCGGGTCACGCTTGGACGACTTCCCGTCCGGCGCGGTGGCCGCCCGTTACGCCCGCCTGACCGTTACCGGTGTTTACGCAACGGCCACCATTTGGGCGGGAATCCAGGAGTTCGCCGTCTACTAACTCACGAGCAGGCCGGTGCTGGGGTCGAGAATAAGCGGCCGGATGTCGGGATTGGCGAAGTCGAACAGCCCACTCAGGCTGCCTGCGGTCGCGTCGAACGATCCGCCGCCGAGACGCTGCGAGTGCAGCCAGTTGTCCTCGATGAAGCGGGTGACGGACACCTGGGTGGTGAGCGTGTGGTCGACGGTGTTGCGCTTGGCATAGGGCGAGATGACCAGCAGGGGCTGGCGGGGTCCGGGGCCGCAGCGGTCGAGATAGCCACCGAGCGCAGTGCCCTGCCCGCACCGGCCAGGTCCGGACAACACGTCTCGTGCCGCGTCATGGGACGAGTTGAGTGGTTGCACCAGCTGATGGTCGTACCAGCCGTCGGAGTCGTCGTACGCGATGACAATCGCGGTCGAGGACCAGGTGGGCAGCCGCTGGATGCGGTTGATCGTGTTGACCAGGAAGCGCTGCTCGTCGAGCGGATCGGAGTTCCCCGGGTGCGCATTCTGGTAGACGGCCGGCTTGATGAACGAGACGGCGGGCAGGCGTCCGGCACCGGCTGCTTGCCAGAAGTGGGACAGGTCGTACTGGTGGTGCGCCGGGCTGGGGTTCCCGATCTCGTTCACGGTCCGCGGCAGTAGGTGGTGCGGGTTCGCCGTCGACGCCCAGAACTGGAACGGCTCGGTTCCGGCCCCGGCGATGTAGTCCCGATAGACCTTGCCGGCGAGGTTGGCGTGCTTTGCGGCACAGATCGCGGTGCCATTCACGGTGCGTGACGTCGTGCGGAATCCGTCAGAGAAGTAGCCCCACGTGACCTTGCCGGTGAAGAGCAGGTCGCCGATGTTGCGGCCGGACATGGCAACGCGCGCCGCTCCCGGCGTGGTGCAGTCCTCGTACTTCGCCGAGGCGTTGCCGATCAACGTCCCGTTCACCACCGCGTTCGTACGGCCGCTGGTTACGACGGCGCCGTGCGTCTGCCCGGCGATGAGGTTGAAGTGGCCCGGCACCGTCGGGCCGAACGTCGCGTCGTGGGAGTTGTCGCTCATCGCAAAGCGCTGGGCGTAACTCCACAACGCGGTGACGGTGTTGCCGTCGTAGTAGTTCATGACCCCGGTGCGGTCGCACCCGGCCGCGGTCGGCCCGGTGGAGCTGATGAATTTGTCCATGAGCCCGTGATTGAAGGCGGTCTGCTCGGCGGTGTAACTATGGCCGTTGTCGCAGGTGAACGGCTCGCTTCGGTCAAGGCGACGCGGGTTCGCGCCGTTCGGGTTGTTCGTCAGCAGCGCGGTCGTCAGTCCGTCGACGTGGGGCGTGCCCGTCGCAGCGTGGAACGCCGGCTGTCCCGACGGGTTCGCGGCCACGGGGTAGGTGCCGAAGTAGTGATCGAAGGACACGTTCTCCGGAAAGATGACGACGAGATGTTGGATGGGTGTCGCGGTGGTTGACGCCCCCGTTGTGACGCGCGCACTGTCCGCACCAGATCCGTGCGGCCGTTGGTCACCGCACGCGCACGTGGCCGCGCCGGTCGCCAGGACGAGGGCCAGGCGCATTGACCAACGGCGGATGCCACGCGCGTGGTGGTGTCGATGAGACATCGCCACACCACCAGTCCTGCAGGCTGTCGGCTAGACCGCGCCTCCTTCAAGTTAGCCCTCGCGGATTCCCTGACGCGGCACGGGTCAGGTGAGCGGCGGTGTGCAGCCCAGAGCGTCGAGTTCAGCCCGGCCTTCGCTCTCGCGCTTGGGCAGGAGCAGCAGGGTGCAGGCTCGTTCGAACCGTGCGCCGATCCGCTCCCACAGTTCGACGGAGCGTTCGAGTTCGGCGACGTCGCCCAGCCGACCGCGGGCACGAGCGAGGCAGGCATCCGCCCAGACGCTCTCGACTCCGGCCGGGGCAGCAGTGGCCAGCCATTCGTGGACATCGGGCCGGGCGGCGATCGCGGCGGTCTCGGCTGCGATCGCCCAGAGGTAGGCGTCGTAGTACCAGTGCCCTTCGTCGACGTACCACTCGGGAGCACCACCGAGCGTGCGCTCGGCGAGGCGTTGAGCATCGTCGATCCGGCCTTGGTGGAGGGCGAGACGGATTTGGGTGAAGGCCGCGAAACCGGCTGAGTTCTTGGCCGTCATCAGGTCCTGATCACCCATCGGGCGCTGGGCCCGCCCCCACCAGGTTCGGTACGCGGCCTGCTCGCCGCGCAGGCCGTATACGAGAGCGGTGGCGACGACCGAGGGCGCCATCCACCGCGCGGTCGGTTCCGCCGCGCCGAGCCAGGCCGACCACATCTGTTCGGCAGCGGTGACCGCTTCGTCGAACTCGCCGGAGAGAGCGAGCGGAACGACCACCTTGCTCAACGCCGTGTGCAGCTGGACGTTCACGATGTCGTCGGTCTGCGCCGCGCGCGAGGTGGCCAACGAGGCGGGCAGCTCACCGGCCGCGATGCCGTGTTCGTTGGCCATGTGGACGACGTCGATGATCTCCAGTGCAGCCCCCGGCACGTGGCGCGGCAGCCGCTCCACCAACGCGAGCCGCTCGCGGGCGAGTGGGTAGGCGTCCCGGAAGTGCCCGGGCCCGACATAGGCGGCCAGCACGCAGTCGAGGGCGCCGCTGATCAGCATGGGGTCATCGACCGCGCGGGCGGCGGCCAGTGCTTGCTCGGACAGTGCCCGTCCGGCGCTCGTCTTCTCGCTGGACTCGTTCCATGCAAGGGCCTGCGTGAGGTGCGCGGTCACGACCGGATCGCTGGACGGTGCAGCTGCCACCGCCTCGTCCATCAGCGTCGTCAACTGCGCGTGCGGGATATCAACCGCCATCGCACCGGGAAAGCGGTTGGCGTTGATGACGGCGTCGGCCAGACAGATCGCTTGCAAGCGGCCGTCTCCAGCGTCGCGTGCGAGCCCCGCGGCAGTGACCATGTGCTCGAAGCTGAGGTCGCCGAGCAGCTCGATGAGGGCCACCCAGGCGGCTTCGCGCAGGTCCTGGGCAGCGTCCACAGCGTCGAGCGCTCGCCGGGCAGCGTGCTCGTGATGCTGACGAGCGTCGCTGAAGAACCGGCGCGCAAAGACCAGGTGGCCGGTGCGGCGGGCCAGCTCGTGCGCCGACCCGGCTGGGCCGGGACCAGGCGCCGCGGTGGTCAGCGCCGCGCGAAAGTCGTCGGCCACGACATCGAAGTCGGCCTGCCAGTCGGTGTCGGCCTCGAGCCGTTCTTGCAATGTCGCTGCGGTCGTGGCCGCCCAGCGCAGATGCCGTTCGCGGACCTCGGCGTCGGCATGGCTCGCGGTCAGCCGGTCCAGGGCATACGCCCGCACCGTCTCCAGCAGATACCACCTGCTGCGCCCCGCGGCCTGGCGGCGAACCACCAGGCTCTTGTCGACGAGCCGGCCGAGCAGGTCAGCGGCCTCCCCGGCGTCGTCGAGCAGGGCGACAGCCGTCACCGCAGCCAGGTCAAAGCCGCCCGCGAACACGGCGAGATGCCACAGCACGCGCTGTTCGTCATCGTCGAGCAGGCCGTAGCTCCAGTCGAGCACCGAGCGCAGCGAGCGGTGCCGCTCGTCGGCGCTGCGCCCGCCGGTGAGCAGCCGCAGCTGATCGTCGATGCCCGCCAGCAACCCGGCAATGCCGAGCGAACCCGCGCGGGCCGCGGCGAGCTCGATGGCCAGCGGCATGCCGTCGACGCGTGCGCACAGGTCGCGCACGAGCGATGAATCTTCGGTGAAGTCGGCGTCGGCCGAGCGGGCGCGGTCGAGGAACAGCAGCTCTGCCTCGGACTGGATGGCATCGCCGGTCACGTCGGACGCCAGGGACAACGCCGGCACGATGACGACTCGTTCGCCAGGCACGCCGAGTCGCTCGCGGCTGGTGCTCAGGACGGTGACCGCGCGGCACGCGGTGAGCAGCCGGCTGACGAACTCGGCCACAACGGTCAACACGTGCTCGCAGTTGTCGAGCACGAGTAACGCCTTGTGCTGCGCGAGGTGTGCGTAGATCACCTCCTCGAGCGCGCGTTGCGGCTGTTCGGTCACGCCGAGCGCTGTCGCGATCGCCTGCACGACGAACTCCGGGCGCACCCCGACCAGCTCGACAAAGGCACCGCCGTACGGGAAGGCCGGCCCCGCGTGAGCTGCCACGGCCGTGGCGAGACGGGTCTTACCCACGCCGCCGGGACCGGTCAGATTCACCAGGCGTGCGTCGTCCAAGGCCGCCTGCACCATGCTGAATTCGCGGCCGCGGCCGATGAAGGTAGTCCATGGCACGGGCAGCCCGAACATGCCAGCACCCGCAACCGGCGCGCTCTCCAGCCCCGGCGCCAGGTCGGCCAACCCGCGCCGGTCGGCCACGCCGAGCTTGCGCAGCATGGCGGAAACGTGGCTTTCGACCGTCCGGACCGACAGGTGCAGACGTGCGGCGATCTGCGCGTTGGTCAGGTGCAACCTCACCAGCGCAAGCACCTCGGCCTCCCGGACAGAAATGCCGGCCGGCCCTGCAACGCTCACGCGCCCATGATTGCCGACCTGCCTGATCCGTGTCAGGTCCGTAGCGGATCTCGGTGTTGGTTCCGTAGTAGATCAGTAGTCGGCACGGATTCGCGCAGACCGCCGTGGCGCGAGGCTTCTTGCATCGAAATCCACCGATGAAAGGGAGCATCCGATGTTCACGAACTTCACTGCCTCAGCCGCCGCCCAGCACCAGCACACGCTGCGCGCCGACGCCGAACACGCCCGCCTGGTCCGGGCCGTCCGAGTCGCGAACCACACCGCGCCCCAGCCGGTTGCCAGCCCACGCCCGCGCCGAGTGCTTGCCTGGCGCCGCCACGTCCGTCCCGCCTAACCATGCGATTGTGGTTCGGACGCGGCCCGTGCGACGGCAACCGAACCACAATCGCGCTTCAGGAGACGATATGACGCGGCAGGCAGTATCCAGCGATCAGGCCCCGGCGGCCCTCGGCCCCTACAGCCAGGCGATCGTCGCCGGCGGCTTTGTGTTCTGCTCGGGAACAGCAGGGATCGACCCGGCAAATGGGGCCATCCCGGATGGAATCGAGGCCCAGGCCGACCAGGCGCTACGAAACCTGGCAGCGATCCTCGAGGCCGCTGGGGCGTCGATGTCCGATCTGGTCAAGACCACCATCTTCTACGCGGACGTCGACGACTTCGCGAAACTCAACGAGGTCTATGCCCGACACATGCCAGAGCCGCCGCCGGCCCGCTCGGCACCGGCAAACGTCAAGCTCCCGCGGGGGTTGCTGATCTCGATCGACGCCATCGCGGTGCTCCCTGCTTAGGTTTCCGCAGCGTGAACTCCTAACCGCCTAGCCCTTGACAATCCGGTACGGCGAGGCTTTGCTTTGGGTTGTTGTGATGGATCACGTTGGAACGTGTGAAACCGCGATCGATTCGATCGACAACCTCGCCTGCTAGGAGACACCGATGCCCGACCTGTCCGGCTCCACTGATTCCCTCCCGCACGTCAGTCGCCGCACAGCGCTCAAGGTCCTGGGCGGGGCGGCCGGACTCGCCGCAGCCCCGGGCGTCTTGGCCGCTTGCAGCAGCAGCAAGACGAAAAGCTCAAGCCAGACTCAAAGCGCTACCACGGGCGGGAGCATCACGTTCGGTTCGAACTACTCTGATGCGGCCCCCAAGGCGGCGTTCGCAGCGCTGTGCCAATCCGCCACCGCCAAGACGGGCACCAAGATCGCGATCAACACAACCGACCACAACACGTTTCAGAACAACATCAGCAACTACCTGCAGGGCACCCCGGACGATCTCGCGACCTGGTTCGCCGGCTACCGCATGCAGTTCTTCGCCGCCCAGAACCTGCTGACCCCGCTGGACGACGTCTGGGCCAAGATCGGCGCCAACTTCAACGACGCCGCGCGCAACCTGTCCAAGGGCCTGGACGGGCACTACTACTTCGTGCCGCTCTACAACTACCCGTGGGTCGTCTTCTACAACAAGAGCGTCTTCGCCAGCAAGGGCTATACCGTCCCGACGACCTGGGACGCGTTCGTCTCCCTGGCCAAGCAGATGCAGAAGGACGGCATGGTGCCATTGGCTTTCGCCGACAAGGACGGCTGGCCGGCGCTGGGCACCTTCGACATCATCAACATGCGGGTGAACGGCTACGACTACCACATCAAGCTCATGAAGCACGAGATCCCGTGGACCGACAAAGGCGTTACCGCCGTGTTCAACCAGTGGGCCGAGATTCTGCCCTACGCCCAGAAGGGCGCGACCGGACGCATCTGGCAGGACGCCGCGAAGGCACTGGAGAACAAGCAGGCCGGGATGATGTTCCAGGGCTCGAACCAGGTGGCGGCGAACTACGCTGCCGCGAACCTGGCCGACCTGGACTTCTTCGTGTATCCGGTGATCAACGAGCAGTTCGGCACCGACTTCATGGACGCCCCGACCGACGGATTCATGCTGCCGAAGAAGGCCAAGAACCCAAGCCCGGCCAAGGGTGTGCTCGAGGCGATCGGCACTGCCGAAGCCGAGAGCACCTACCTCAAGACCGACCAGTGGGACGTCGGGCTGGCCAACGGACTGGTCGCGCCGAGCTACAACGCCATCCAGAAGAAGGCCGTCGCGGAGATCGGCAAGTGCAAGAGCGTGGCGCAGTTCATGGACCGCGACACCGTGCCGGACATGGCGACGGCGATGATCAAGCTCATCCAGGGATTCATCGACGACCCCAGCTCGTCGAGCATCTCCTCGATCCAGAAGAGCGCCGAAGACCAGGCCAAGACGATCTTCTCCTGACCTATGGTCTCGACGACTACGGAAAAGACCACCCCGCCGGCGACCACGAAGCGTCGTCGCCGGCGCACCGTTCGCAGGCTCTCGAGGCGCGACAAGCTGGTGATGGCGCTGCTGCTGGGCGTCCCGCTGCTGTTGGACCTCGCGTTCGTCTGGTTCCCCGCGCTGGCCACTGTGCTGCTGTCGTTCACGAAGTGGACCGGCGTCGGTGGCATCCACCTCAAGGCCTGCAGCGCGGCGTCGTCGCTACCCGGCATCCCGCAACCGGGCTGTATCAACGGCGTCCAGAACTACAACCAGGCCTTCACCAACTATCCGGACTTCTGGCCGGCGGTTCGGCACAACGCGATCTGGCTGCTCGTCTTCATCGTCTTCGCCACGCCGCTCGGCATGTTGTTCGCAGTGCTCATCGACCGCGGCATCCGCGGCAGCCGGGTCTATCAGAGCCTGTTGTTCCTGCCCGTGATGCTGTCGCTGGCGCTCATCGGGATCATCTGGGAACTCATCTACTCGCCGAACTACGGCCTGATCAACACCATTATCGGGCGCAACGGCAATAACAACCTCATCGACTGGCTGGGCGACCCACACCTGAACTTGTGGGCGGTCCTGGTCGAAGCGTCCTGGCGACAGGCCGGGTACGTGATGGTGCTCTACCTGGCCGGTCTCAAGGCCGTCGACCCATCGTTGCGCGAGGCGGCGCTGATGGACGGCGCGAACGCTTGGCAGACGTTCTGGCGCGTCGTCTTTCCCACGCTCCGGCCGATCAATGTGGTGATCGTGGTGATCACAGTGATCGAGTCCTTGCGCGCGTTCGACCTGGTGTACATCACCAGCAAGGGCAATCCGCTGCGCGGGCTGGAACTGCTGTCGGTGTCCGTGACGCAGAACATCGTGGGGGAGACCCAGCGAATCGGGTTCGGGTCGACGCTCGGCGTCGTCCTCCTGGTGATTTCGCTGGTCCCCATCACGATCTTCCTGTACAACGCGTTCCGCCGGGAGGAGAGGTAGATGGCGGTCATCACCCCGGCAGTGGCTGTCAGCACGGCCGAGACCCGGCCCGCGCGGCGCAAGCGCCCGAAACCGAGTGTCGGCAGCGTGGCGGCACAGGTCTTCATGATCATCATGAGCGCCCTGTGGGTCCTGCCGATCCTCTTCGCGCTGTACGTCTCGCTGCGCCCGGTCGGCGAGACGAACCGATTGGGCTACGTCTCGCTGGCGCACAGCCTGACGCTGCGGAACTTCGTGGATGCGTGGAACCAGTCCGAGATGTGGCGCTTCTTCCTCAACTCGCTGCGGGTCACGGTGCCGGCGGTCCTGATCACGCTGATGCTCGCCTCAGCAGTCGCGTTCGTGGTCTCGAAGATGAGTTCCAGGTGGAACATCGCCCTGCTCATCCTGTTCACCGCCGGGAACCTGCTGCCGCAACAGGTGCTCATCACCCCGCTCTACCGCATGTATCTGGCCATCCACTTGCCGCACTTCGTGAGCAGCAGTGGACTGCTCTACGACTCCTACGTCGGCCTGATCGTCATCAACGTCTCGTTCCAGCTCGGCTTCTGCGTGTTCGTGTTGAGCAACTACATGAAGACGATCCCGGGCGAGATCGACGAGGCGGCGATCGTCGACGGGGCATCGTTGTGGGCGCGGTACTGGCGGCTCACCCTGCCGTTGTGCCGGCCCGCCATGGCGGCGCTTGCCACCCTGCTGACGACGTGGATCTACAACGACTTCTTCTGGGCGATCACGCTGATCTCAACGGGCAACAAGCGCCCGATCACGTCCGCGCTGGCCAACCTGCAGGGTCAGTTCGTCTCGAATCAGAACATGATCTCCGCCGCCGCGCTGATGGCCGCGGTCCCGACGCTGGGCGTCTACGTGATGCTGCAGAAGCAGTTCATCGCCGGCCTGGCGCTCGGCTCGTCGAAGGGCTGATCTTGACGGGGGCCGCGGAGGGTTGGCTGGCGCTGCGTCGCGCCGGGGTAATGGTGGCGCTGGACGTCGGCGGCCCGCATCTGCCGCGCATCGTGCATTGGGGCGCCGACCTCGGCGAGCTCACGGCCGCGGAGTTCGCAGCGCTGCCGGCCGCTGCGTACGAGACGCCGAGGCACGAAACGCACAACGCCGACGTGCCCCTGACGTTGTCGCCGAGCCGGGCACAGGGTTGGGCCGGGTGGCCGGGCGTGACGGGTCATCGCGCGGGCACCGCCACTCAGCCGCTGTTCGTCCTCACCGACACGTCAACCGACTCCACCGACGCCGGCGAAGCGTTCTCCTACCGCGGCACGGACGCGGCGGCGCAACTACAGCTGGACGGTGAGCTGTGGCTGACCCCAGACGGCGTGCTGCGGCACCGGCAGACGCTCACGAGCGTCGCGCCGGACACTGATCAGCCTTACGTGGTCGACGATCTGATCACCCTGCTGCCGGTGTCCGAGCATGTGGTCGAGGTGCTCGACCATGCCGGCCGGTGGTGCAACGAGGCGCAGGCTCAGCGCGGCCCACTCGGCCAGGGCACCTGGCTGCGTGAGCAGCGACGTGGGCGCACCGGCGCGGACTCGCCGCTGCTGCTCACCGTCGGCTCGCCCGGCATCGGATATCGCTGCGGAGAGGTCTGGGGCGTTCACCTCGGCTGGTCGGGCGATCAGCGCTACCTGGCCCAACGACTCAACACGGGCGCCACGCTGCTGGGCGCCGGTGAGATCCTCGGCGCCGGCGAGATCATTCTCGCAGCGGGCGAGTCGGTGACGACGCCGTGGGTCTACGGCGTGTGGTCCGACCGTGGCCTCGACGGTGCCGCGGCGCGGTTGCACACGATGTTGCGCCGCCGGCCGAACCATCCGCGCCAGCCCCGGCCGGTCGTGCTCAACTCCTGGGAGGCCGTCTACTTCGACCATTCCTACGGCCGGCTGGCGAAGCTGGCCGACATCGCCGCCGAGATCGGCGTCGAGCGCTTCGTGATCGACGACGGCTGGTTCGGCAGTCGGCGAGACGACCGTTCGGGCTTGGGCGACTGGGACGTGTCCAGCGGGGTGTGGCCCGAGGGGCTCGGCCCGATCGCCGCGTACGTCCGCTCCGTTGGGATGGACTTCGGCTTGTGGTTCGAACCCGAGATGGTGAACCTCGACTCCGACGTGGCCCGCGCCCACCCCGATTGGGTGCTCGGCACACCGGGCCGGATGCCGCCACCGTCGCGCAGCCAACAGGTACTCGACCTGGGCCATCCCGAGGCGTTCGCTTACCTGCTTGATCGGATCTCCGCACTGGTGGCCGAGTACGACATCGCCTTCCTCAAGTGGGACCACAATCGCGATACCGCCGATCCCGTCCATCGCGGCGGTCCGCGAACCGGTCGGCCGGCCTTGCACGAACAGATCTTGGCCGTCTATCGGATGATGGACGAGCTCAAGTCTCGCCACCCCGGGTTGGAGATCGAGTCGTGCGCATCCGGCGGCGCGCGGATCGACTACGGGGTGCTCGAGCACACCGACCGCGTATGGGCCAGCGACTGCAGCGATCCGATCGAGCGGGTGGGCATCATCGCGGGTATCTCGACACTGGTGCCCTACGAGCTGATCGGCGCCCACGTCGCGTCGCCCCGCTCGCACACGACGGGTCGCGTCCACGACCTTGACCTGCGGCTCGCCGTGTCACTGTTCGGCCACAGCGGCATCGAGTGGGATCTCACCGAGACGACGGCCGACGAGCGCGCGCAGTTGGCGCGGTGGGTGGCCTTCGTCAAGTCGGTTCGCGGCCTGCTGCATTCCGGTGAGCTGGTCCGGGTGGACCGGCCCGCCGAGCCGGGAACGGCGTTGTTCGGGGTCGTCGCGCCCGACCGGCGGGCCGCCGTGTTCGCTTTCGTGCGAGTGCACACGTCAGCGCGGTACGGCGCGGCGCCCGTCGTTTTCGCCGGGCTCGATCCGGGGGTCCGGTATCGGGTCGAATGCAAGCACATGCCGGGGGACAGGCCGGTGGCACATGTCCAGTCCGTCACCGAGCCGCCCGCGGTGGTCGTGGTCCCGGGCTCGCTGCTGATGCGCGCCGGCCTGCAGACCCCGTCGCTGTCACCGGAGCAGGCGGTCATCTACCAGCTGAGCGAACAGCCGTGATCGCCGGATCGTTACGGCGCCACCCGGTGAGCTCCGCGGCTGGGCCGCGCCGTGAACGCGACCGGCGAGGTGAAGTCCTGACGGGCAAAGGCCGCGGTCACGGCCTGCCGCGCAGCGTCGACCAGGTGCTCGTCCAGCAGCGCGATGACGCTGCCCCCGAAGCCGCCTCCGGTCATTCGGGCCCCGAGAGCACCGGCGGCCAGCAGCGTCTCGACGGCCACGTCGAGTTCGGCAATGCTCACCCGGTAGTCATCGCGCAGCGAGGCGTGCGACTCGGTCAGCAGCGGGCCGATGGCGTCCAACTGTCCGGCGCGCAACAGCTCGACCGTGCGCAGGACCCGGTCGTTCTCGGTCACGATGTGCCTCGTGCAGCCGCGCAACGTCTCGGTCGGCAATGCGCTGAGTGCGGCAGGCAAATCTGCCATGGCGACATCGCGCAGTGCGTCGACGCCGAGCAGGTCAGCGGCCTGCTCGCATGCCTCCCGACGAGCCCGATATTCGCCCGTCGCATGCTGATGCTGCGCGCGGGTGTTGACGACGAGGATGGCCAAGTCGCCAGCGCCGTCGTCGCCGACCGGCAGCGGCACCTGCTCGCCGACGACGGTGCGCATGTCGCAGAACAAGGCATGACCCTCGGTGCAGTCCAGGGCGGCCAACTGGTCCATCCCACCCGTCGGCGCGCCCACGAAGTCGTTCTCGACGTTGCGGGTGAGTGTCAACAGCTGCGCGGGGCTCAGGTCCAAAGCCAGCAGGTCATTGAGGGCGGCGCCGACCGAACACACCAACGCTGCCGAGGACGACAGCCCGGCGCCGGTCGGCACCGTGCTGTCGAGCCTGATCTGCAGGCCGGGCACGTCGACGCCCATGCGCCGCAGCACCCAGGCCGCCCCCGCCGCATAGCCGGCCCACTCGCCCGCGCCGGGTTGCAGGTCGGCCAGAGCGAGCCGCACCTCGTCATCGCGCTGGGCCGAGCCCACGACGACGACCGGCTCGGCCAGGACGGTCACCGTCGCCGTGCAGGCTTGCTCGATCGCGAACGGCAATGCGAAGCCGTCGTTGTAGTCCGTGTGCTCGCCGATCAGGTTGACCCGGCCAGGCGCACGCCACCCGACGGAGCGGACATTCGACACTGGCAAGCCCCGAATCTGGCGACTATTGACGGCTTCTGTTATATCATGTTTGACTTCGTGGGAACTCGTCACAATGAGCGTGGAAGGGCGCGTGCCGTGCTCGCACAGCAACGTCAGGACCGGATCCTGACCGAACTGCGCCGTGCGGGCGCAGTTCGGGTCGCGGATCTCACCGAACTGCTCAACGTCTCGGACATGACGATCCGCCGCGACCTGGAACAGCTGGCGGCCGACGGCGTGGCGCGCAAGGTGCACGGGGGAGCCGTGCTGGCCGGCCAGGTCGGCTTCGAGCCGGGATTCGCGGTCAAGAGCCAGCTCGCGCAGGGGGCCAAGCAAGCCATCGCCGAGCGGGCAGTAGCCCTCATTCAGCCTGGCGCCGCGATCGGGATCTCGGCCGGGACGACCACCTGGGCGCTGGCTCGGCACGTCGCCTCGATGCCCGGCATCACCGTGGTCACGAACTCGACCACGGTTGCCGACGTGATCACCGCGATCGACACCGCCAATCAGGTGAGCGTCATCCTCACCGGTGGTGTGCGGACGCCCAGCAGCGCACTGGTCGGGCCGGTCGCCGACCGCACGATCGCCAGCATGCATGTGGACCTGTTGTTCCTGGGCGTGCACGGCATGGACGCGCGGGCCGGGTTCACCACCCCCAATTTGGCCGAGGCCACGACCAACCGGACCTTCGTCGACAGCGCCCGCGAGGTGGTCGTCCTCGCCGACTCGTCCAAGTGGGGTGTCGTCGGGCTGGCCGACATCGGACCGCTGTCCCTGGCCAAGGCCGTGATCACCGACGACGGCCTGCCTCGCGACGGTTTGCGCTCCCTGACCGAGGCCGTCGAGTCGGTGCTCACTGTCGAGGTGCCGCAATGAAGCACGGCCACCTTCGCGGTGGCCCAGATTGAGCCGGCGCGTCCAGTGAGCGCGCCATGACCATCCGGCAGGACACCCAACTGGCTGACGGGCGCGACCTCTTCTACTACGACAGCCAGCCCGGACAGGATCGGTCGGCGCCCGACCTGCGACTGGATCTGCCGGCGGTGTCGACGTCGTCGGAGGTGCGCTGGAACCCGCTGTTTCGCGACTACTCGGTGATCGCCGGACATCGGCAGAGCCGCACGTACAAGCCGCCCGCCGATCTCTGTCCGCTGTGCCCCTCGCGCGACGGCAAGCTGACCGAGATTCCAAGTAGCGACTACGAGGTGGCGGTCTTCGAGAACCGCTTCCCGTCGCTGTCGTTGAAGGCGGCCGCCACCGTGCCGCTCGTGGACGCGCCGCCGTTCCAGTCGGGCCCGGGCGACGGGCGCTGCGAGGTCGTGTGCTTCAGCAGCAAGCACGACGACTCCTTCGCGCAGCTGTCGCCGACGCGGGTCCGCACGGTCATCGATGCCTGGGCCGACCGCACCGAGGCACTCAGCTCGGTCGACTCGATCGACTACGTCTTCTGCTTCGAGAACCGCGGCGAAGAGATCGGGGTGACGCTGTCGCACCCGCACGGGCAGATCTACGGATACCCGTTCGTGCCCCCGCGGTTCTACCGGGCCGCGGAGGCGGCGCGACGGTTCCGCGAGCGCACCGGCGACTGCCTGCAGTGCCGATTGCTCACCGCTGAACTCGACGCCGGTGTTCGGATCGTCACCGAGTCCGACGGCTGGGTGGCCTACGTGCCCTTCGCCGCTCGGTGGCCGTACGAGGTGCGGGTCGTGCCGCGCGAGCATGTGCCCGACCTGCCCGCGCTGTCCGATGAGCTGCGGCAGGACCTCGCGACCGTGTACCGAGACGCGCTGCGGCGCTTCGACCTGCTGTTCGGTGCGCCCGTGCCCTACATCGCGGACTGGCAGCAGGCGCCCGTGCGGCAGGACCGCGACGTCTGGCACCTGGCCGCGGAGATCTTCACCATCCGCCGGGCGCCGGGAAAGCTGAAGTACCTGGCCGGGTCGGAGTCAGCTGCCGGGATCTGGATCAATGACGTGACGCCCGAGGCGGCCGCGGCTCGGCTGCGCGGCGACGAACCCTCCGCCTGACCGTCGCCATCGGGCGCATCCAACAAAATCAGACACCGGATTCAGACAGCTGAATGTTGGTCGCGACGCAGGACACCGAGCAGCTCTTCGTACGGACCGATCAGATAGGCCTGATCGCCGCCCTCAAATACGGCGTCCCGCCGTAGCGGGTGTTCGAGCCGGCCATTCTGACGGGCCCGGCTGATGGCGATCACCCGGATACGGGCGGAGAGGTCCATCATCGTGCGGCCCTGCAGGCCGCCGGCCGCGGCGATGGACAGCCGCCCCACCAGCAACGGCTCGCTCTCGACGTAGAACGTCGAGAGGATGTCGAGTCCGAGCGCTGCACCGACAAACCATGGCGCGGCCAGTGCCGACGTCGAGCGGACGTTGCGGAATCCGAAGCTGGTCTCGATGGTCTGCGCCAGTTGCCGGTCGAATACGCGTAGGACGACCGGCACCTGATCGCGCAGCTCGCCGAGCGACTCGTCCACCGCGAGGCTGGTCTCGATGTTCGTCAGGTCGCGGCCGGTGAGCACCGCGACCGCCCGCGCCGAAAGCAGGTTGGCCGACATCAACGCTCCCGGCGTAGTGGCGTCAGCGATGATCACTGACACATCCAGCGCGCGGGCGTTACCCAGATAGCGGTTG
>JAOPWD010000489.1 GCA_025965875.1 Pseudonocardiales bacterium | reverse complement strand
AACACCGCGGTAACCCCGGAGCAATTGCGCATACTGCTCTCGCCCGTGTATGTCTGCGTGTGATCACCTAACTCGGCCCCACTTCGGTCTTCGTTCTGCATGAATGTTGGCCCCACCTGGGGAGGGTGATCATCCCGCCGGGTGGGTGCGGTGTGTCGTCACGAATGCTGGCCCCACCCTCGTTCAGATCGTCCCTGTCAGTCGTCGACAGGGGAGGTCGGTCAGGTGCGGTCACGGGTGGAACTGTTCGAGCAGATCAGGAGAGATCGCCGGCAGGAGCAGCTGTCGATCCGTGAGTTGGCCGACCGGCACGGCGTCCACCGCCGCACCGTGCGTCAGGCGTTGGCTGCGGCTGTTCCGCCGCTGCGTAAGTCGTATCCGCCGCGGCGAAGGCCAGCGATCGACCGGTGGGTGACGGTGATCGATGAGTGGCTGATCTCGGACAAGGACATACCGAAGAAGCAGCGCCATACCGCCCGCCGGATCTGGCAGCGCCTCGTCGCCGAACATCAGGCGACGGTGTCGGAGGTGACGGTGTCGCGTTACGTCGCCCGCCGCCGCATCGAGCTCGGCTTGGACCAGCGTGAGGTGTCGATCCCGCAGACACATCTGGCCGGCGCCGAGGCTGAGGTCGACTTCGGTGAGTTCTACGCCACGATCGCCGGTGTCGTGATCAAGCTCTGGATGTTCGTGATGCGGTTGTCGCACTCGGGCAAGGCTTTCCACGTCGCGTTCGGCACCCAGGCACAGGAAGCCTTTCTGGAAGGGCATGTTCTCGCGTTCGAGCACTTCGGCGGCGTCCCCGGCCGGGTGCGTTACGACAACCTGAAGCCCGCCGTCGTCCGTGTCCTGAAAGGCAGGGACCGGACCGAGTCCGAACGCTTCACCGCGCTGAGATCGCACTACGGGTTCGACTCGTTCTTCTGCCGCCCTGGGATCGAGGGCGCGCACGAGAAGGGTGGTGTCGAGGGCGAGATCGGACGGTTCCGCCGACGCCACCTCGTCCCCGTTCCGAAGGCTGCCTCGCTGGCGGTGTTGAACGAGCTGATCGCCGCGAGTGATCTGCTCGATGACGGTCGGGTGATCACCGGACGACCGATCACCATCGCCGCCGCGTTCGCGATCGAGGCTGAGACGCTGATGCCGTTGCCGGGTGAGGCGTTCGACCCGGCTCGGCTGCTGGAAGCGCGCGTCGACAACCGCGCCCGAGTGTCCGTCCGGCAATGCTTCTACTCAGTCCCGGCGCGCTATGCCGGTCGACGACTACCGGTCCGTCTGGCCGCCAGGACGGTCGAGATCTACGACGGCGCGAAGGTCGTAGCTCATCACGAACGGGCGGTCGGACGCTACGTCGAGGTCCTCACCCTTGACCACTACCTCGAGGTGTTGAAGATCAAGCCCGGCGGGTTGCCAGGTGCCACCGCGCTCGCGCAGGCGAAGTCACGCGGCGCGTTCACCCCCTCGCACCAGGCCTACTGGGACGCCGCTCGACGCGCTCGCGGAGACTCCGCCGGAACCCGGGCACTGATCGAGATCCTGCTTGCCCACCGCACGATGACCGCCGCCGCGCTGACAGCGGCGATGGACCGAGCCGTCGCCTCCGGGTGCCTCGACCCGGAGGTGATGCTGATCGACGCCCGCCGCGACACCAGCCAGGTCGCACCCGTCGTCCCGATCGGCGCGCTCGCCCGCTACGACCGACCGACACCCAGCCTCGCCGACTACGACCACCTACTGACCGGGAGCGGACCATGATCACCACAACAATCGATGCCGCAGCGCACGCCTCCATCGGCGCAGCAGCGAAAGAGCTGCACCTGCCGACCGTCCGCACCGAAGCCGCCCGGCTCGCCGAGATCGCTGACCGGGAACGACAAACGCACCTGCGCTACCTCGCCGAAGTCCTCGCCGCCGAAGTCGATGACCGCACCGAACGACGCCGCACCCGACGGATCAACGACGCCAAGTTCCCGCGCCTGAAACGACTCGTGGAGTTCAACGTCGACGCCGTCCCGTCGATCCAGCCCGCCACGTTGGGACAGCTCGCGGCCGGGCACTACATGGATGCCGGCGAACCCGTCGTCCTGCTCGGCGACTCCGGAACAGGCAAGAGCCATCTGCTGATCGGTCTCGGGCTCGTCGCCTGCGAACAAGGACGACGGGTCCGCTACGTCACCACCGCGCAGCTCGTCAACGAACTTGTCGAGGCGGCCGATGAGCGAGTGCTGTCGCGAGTGGTCGGACGCTACGGCCGCCTCGATCTCCTCTGCCTCGACGAACTCGGCTACGTCCAAATCGACCCACGCGGAGCCGAACTCCTCTTCCAGATCATCACCGAACGCGAAGAACGAGCCTCCATCGCCATCGCGACCAACCTGCCCTTCAGCGAATGGGGCACCGTCTTCCCCGACCCCCGGCTCGTCGCCGCCATCGTCGACCGCGTCACCTTCAACGCCCACATCCTCGAAACCGGCACACAGTCCTACCGACTCCGCACCAGCAAGACGACTGCCCGACGAAAGCGAGCTAGCTAACTCACGCGGTCGACGGGAACGTGAACCAATCTCCACCCGAGAATCCGGCTAGAACCGTCACATCGGCCGGAGCGGGAGCGAGCAGACGCACGAACAATCCGATCCACGCGAGCGGCGCCCAATAGTCATATCCATCGAAGCGAGCCTCTCCGCCGTAATAGGTCGCGAAGGCCGTCAGGTCCTCTGACTGAAGCCGATCGGCATGCCAAACCGTGCCGTGCGGGAACCCGGTGTCATCCAGCGTCGAATACCCGACCGGGTCGAGGAACGAGGCGACACCATCAGACTCGATGCCGAGCCAGAGCGCCGACACACCCGTCCAGTCGATCGCACTGCTCTGCCATGAAGAACGAAGGGACGCGAGCGCGTCCGCGGGCTCGTGCTCACGCCAGCGATCATCGGGCAGCCCCAAGAGCGAACCGACTTCCGGCCAAGACGGACCAACCGGCGAACGGAGCAGACGCTCGACGCGATCGAAACGCGTTGCAAGATCCATTACCCCTCCGCACCAGCCAGCCAGACTCGTCACGCATCAACCTACGACAGTCGGGGGTCCGGCACTCCGGGGCCAACATTCGTGACGACAAGTGGGGCCAAGTCACTTGACGAAACGCACGCCATGCTATCGGCGTTCGACCTCTGGTCAGCGGACGACGTCGTCGCCCACGGCGAAGCCATCATTGCTCAGCTCAGCGCAGGATCAATGCCGTGCGATGTGCCGTGGACGAAGGATCAGATCGATCAGCTACGAGCATGGCTGACGGACGGCGCTCTACCCTGAACACCCCGATCGGCCGAATCGCGAGGCTGTGAGTCGGTACTCACGGCGCGAGTCGTCGCCGCGGCTGCCCGTTCAGGAACTCGTTCTCATCCGTAGCCGACGATTCTCATCCTACGGTTCACTCACGTGGGCACGCTCGATCGGCGACAGTGCCGTTTCCGCTTCTCTAGGCGATGGTGATCAGCCGGTCAGGGCGGCGGCCGGCGGCACGGCAGGGGCCATGAAACCCGCTGACGGTCAACTCGTTCGGCCAAAGGGACTAGTGGCCGCGTTGTCCGAATAGCGCGGC
>JAOPWD010000423.1 GCA_025965875.1 Pseudonocardiales bacterium | reverse complement strand
CCGTGTACCTGTAACACCGCTCGCACCGCCGCCATCACGGTGGTCTTAGCCAACGTGGCAGTGGACGATCCCCAGCGAGCGGGCGTTTGAGGAGTCATCGGTGGCTCGGGCACTCTCGATTGAGACTTCAGAGGAGCTTTGAATGGGAATAGACCTGGCGGATGACCCCCCGTGTTTGCTGGTTTGGTCGGTCGGCAAGTTCGCGTCGGGGCAACTGGATCGGCAATCTCACCGGCTGCTGCCCTACGCCGACTGACCTGCGCTACAGCCGCCGAGGCGGCACCAGTGCAGGTCAGTCCAACGAGCCGAACTAGTTGCCGCGCGCGACGCTGATCTGGCCGTCGGTCACGTCGACGTCGATGGTCACCGCCGGACCGGTTGCGCCGGCGGGCGGCCGGATCGTGCGGTTCAGATTGAAGCCGCCGTGGTTGTCACCGAGGTCCGACCCGTCCAGTTGGACGTCGCCGAAGTGCACGTTCGCGTGCACTGTGGCGTTCATCGTCGACGGCAGCAGGATGCGCGCCTGCCCTGCACCGAGGATGACGTGGATGATGCGCGCTGTGTCGAGCTGGCCGACGTTACGCAGGTCGAGCTTGGCCTGCCCGAACGCCAATCGGTAGTTCGACTGGATGTCTGCGGCGCTGGACGGCGACCATTCCCGCGCGCCGAACCCGTCGTGCAGGCGGGCATCGGACCCGGCGAACCCGACCACGCCGATGACGGCCGGGACGAGCAGCACGGCCAACGTCCACGGCGTGCGCCGCAGCACCATTCCGGTGATCAGTCCGAGACCGACGATGCCGAGCGTCACCCAGAAGTACACCGGCAGCGCCAACCCGCTGGCACCGTCGATGAGCGCGAGGATCGCGAGGGTCACGACGAGCGTCCCGAGCGTGGCCAGGCGTACCGGCATCGCGCGGCGGCGCCGCAACCGGCTCGCGGCCTTGGCTTCGGTGATCCATTGGCGCGTCTCTCGAACCCACGCCGGCGAGTTGGGGTCGGTGGCGGGCTGTGCGTCACCCTCCTTGGCCAGGTTGACAGTCCCCGGCTCCTGCGGACCAGCCGGTGCGGCAACCGCGGTGCGCTCGTCGGTGCGGCCATGCCGCCCGAAGATCGCGACGAGCACGATCACGATCACCATCACGGGGAAGACCGGCCCAGGGGCCCACCAGCTGAACGCCACGCCCCACAGCACCAGCCCGGCGACCGACGCGACGAGCCAGACGGGCACCCGCCGCCGCCGCAGTTCGCCGATGAACCGGTCGATGGGGGCGTTCGTCGTGCCCTGCTCGGGGATCGCGGCCCAGGCCACGAGGTAGGCGAGCACGCCGGCGCCGCCGAAGAAGGCCGCAGTGGCGAACAGGACGCGGAACAGCACCGGGTCCACGCCGAAGTACTCGCCCAGGCCGCCGGAGACACCGGCCCCGACCCGGTCGCTACGGCTGCGGCGCAGCACGCGAGTGGACGATGGTGGAGCGGGGGGCGGGGTGAAGCCGCCGGATTCGTCAGTCGTAGTCATGGCGATAACAGTGTCGCGCGGATGGCAGCAAGGCATCGGGTGCTGCCCTGATGCTGACCCTGATTAATTCACTCAGGGCAGCACCTGATGCCGGGACCCTGTGCCTACGGGGATCATGGAGTCGTGAGCACCGCCGTCCCCACGACCCGCACGACTGCCCGCCTGTTCCGGCGGCCAGGTTCGTGGCGCCCGGCCGGCGTCGCGGCGGGCATTGCCGAGCACATCGGCGTGCGGGTGCTCCTGGTCCGGCTGGGGTTCATCGCGCTGGCCGCCGCCGGTGGCTTGGGGGTCGCGCTGTACGGCGCGTACTGGATCGTCCTGCCGCCCGCGCCGGACGCACCTCGCAGTCGAGTGCCGCTGTGGCTGGAATACCTGCTGGCTGGGCTGGCGGCCGTCGCCGCGGTCGGGGGAGTGACGTACACGATGCCGCTCAGCGGGGTGTTCGCGCCCACGCTGTTGGCCTGCCTCGGCGGTGCGTTGATCTGGCGGCAGGCCACCGAGCCCGAGCGGGACCGTTGGCGTCGCATCTCGCGCACCTCGCTGTCGGCCGACCACGACGACCGAATGGGCCGCATTCGGCTGGCGGCCGGCGCTGCGCTGGTCGTCGCGGGCGGGGCGATCGTGCTGGCCCGCGCGAACTTCTCCGCGATCCGCGACGGTCTGCTGGCGGTAGTGGTGACCGTCGTCGGGATGGCGCTGCTCACCGGACCCTGGTGGATGCGGATGATGACCCAGCTCGGCGCCGAGCGCGGCGAGCGCATCCGGTCGCAGGAACGCGCCGACATCGCGGCGCACCTGCACGACTCGGTGTTGCAGACGCTCGCGCTGATTCAGCGCAATTCCGGCTCGCCGCGCGAGGTCACCCGGTTGGCGCGCGGGCAGGAGCGCGAGCTGCGCACCTTGTTGTACGGCTCACGCACCGCGTCCGGCCAGCTGGCCGACGAGCTGCGGGTCGCCGCGGCCGAGGTCGAGGACGCCTACGCCATCTCCGTCGAGACCGTCGTCGTGGGCGACGTAGCCCTGACCGACGGCCTGGCCGCGGCCGCCGCCGCCGCCCGCGAGGCGCTGGTAAACGCGGCCAAGCACGCAGGCGTCACCGTGGTATCGCTCTACGCCGAGGTCGAGCCTGACGCCGTGAGCATCTTCATCAAGGACCGCGGCGTCGGGTTCGACCTCGACGCCGTGGCCCCCGACCGCCAGGGGGTGCGCGGGTCGATCATCGGCCGCATCGAGCGCCACGGCGGCGACGTCAAGGTTCGCAGCCAGCCGGGCAGCGGCACCGAAGTAGAGATCAGGATGCCTCTCCAATGACCACCCGAGTACTGCTCGTCGACGACCACGCGATGTTCCGCTCCGGGGTGCGCGCGGAACTGGGGGACCGCGTCGACGTCGTCGGCGAAGCCGGCACCCCCGCGGAGGCCATCGCCGCTATCCGGTCGAGCCAGCCGGAGGTTGTTCTGCTGGACGTGCACATGCCCGACGGCGGCGGCCTCGCGGTACTCGAGGCGATCGCGCCGGAGTTGCCGGACATCCGATTCCTGGCCCTGTCTGTGTCCGACGCGGCCGAGGATGTCATTGCGTTGATCCGCGCGGGTGCTCGCGGCTACGTCACCAAGACGATCTCGGCCGACGACCTGGCCGAGGCCATCACGCGGGTGGCCGGCGGGGACGTGGTGTTCAGTCCGCTGCTGGCGGGGTTCGTGCTCGACGCGTTCCGTGATTCGCCGGTCGCGCCGTCCGTCGACCCGAATTTCGACCAGCTGACGCCGCGCGAGCGCGAGGTGATGCGGCTGCTCGCCCGTGGCTACGCCTACAAGGAGATCGCCGCGGAGCTGTTCATCTCCATCAAGACCGTCGAGACGCATGCCTCCAACGTGCTGCGCAAGTTGCAGCTGTCCAGCCGGCACCAGCTGACGCGCTGGGCCGCCGACCGCCGCATGCTCTAACCACCCCCCGCTGTGCACCTTTCAGCGCCCCAAATCAGCCCGATTTGGGGCGCTGAAAGGTGCAAAGCGCGTACTGGGCGACGGTTAGCGGGTGCCGCGGCAGACCTGGAGGACGGAGTCAGCCAGCTGCGGGCCGTGTGGTCCCAGCCCGGCACGGTAGGTGTCGAGGATGACCCGTTCGCGGCCGAGCTCGACGCGGGTCCCCCCGGCGTTCATGCGTGCGGTCTGGATGCGGGAGGAGAGGCGGGCCCGCTCGGCGACGAGCCGCACGATCGCGGCGTCGAGTGAGTCGATCTGGCCGCGCAGCGTGCCCACGGCGTCGTCACCGACAATGTCGGTGGTGTCTGGCCCTGTCGTCATGGCGTTCATCGGTATCCCTTTCGGTGGCGCCCAGGTCACGAGGCCAGGAACGACGAAACGCCCCGGGACTCGCGGCCCGGGGCGTCGGTTGGTTGATTGATCAGCCAGAAACGACGGGCACCGAGGCGCGGTACCCGTAAAAAAACTCGTACGACTGGCGGAACATGTAGCCATAGTTTCACGGCGTCACGACTCACGTCCACCCCGCTACCAGGGGGTGTGCGCGCGCCGAACGGTGACAGTGCGTCCACGTACCCTGGATGGGATATGACCAGCGACGTCGACAGCCTTGTCAGCCCGCCTTCGGAACCGGCTCCGCAGCGGCCGCGCACCCGGTTGGCTGTCGACCCGGCCACCCTGCTCGACGGCCTCAATCCGCAGCAGCGCGCGGCGGTAGTCCACCATGGCGGACCGCTGCTGATCGTCGCCGGCGCCGGCTCGGGCAAGACCCGCGTGCTGACCCATCGGGTGGCCTATCTGCTCGCGGAGCGCGGCGCCCAGCCCGGCGAGATCCTCGCGATCACGTTCACCAACAAGGCCGCCGGGGAGATGAAGGAGCGCGTCGCCGCGCTGGTCGGGCCGCGCGCGAAGTCGATGTGGGTGAGCACCTTCCACTCGATGTGCGTTCGCATCCTGCGCGCCGAGTCGAAGACGCTCGGGTTCAAGTCGTCGTTCTCGATCTATGACGCCGACGACTCGAAGCGGCTGATGACGATGGTCGGCCGTGAGCTCGACCTCGACCCCAAGCGCTACCCGGCCCGCTCGCTGTCGGCGCAGATCAGCAACCTGAAGAACGAGTTGGTGACACCCGAGGCATGGGCCGACCAGGCCGGCAACGCCCACGAGAAGGTGCTCGCCGAGGCCTACCTGCGCTACCAGAGCCGGCTGCGCGAGGCCCACGCGCTGGACTTCGACGACCTCATCATGGCCACGGTGGGCCTGCTGCAGAACCACCCCGACGTGGCCGAGCACTACCGCCGGCGGTTCCGGCACGTCCTGGTCGACGAGTACCAGGACACGAACCACGCCCAATACGTACTCGTGCGCGAGCTCACTCTGCCTGCCCAAGCGCCCGGACCGATGGTCGGCGCGCCGCCTACGGCAGCCCCTCCTGCCGAGCTAGCTGTCGTCGGAGACGCCGACCAGTCGATTTACGCCTTCCGCGGCGCAAGCATCCGCAATATCCTGGAGTTCGAGAAGGACTACCCCGACGCGACGACGATCCTGCTCGAGCAGAACTACCGCTCCACCCAGACGATCCTGTCCGCCGCCAACGCCGTCATCGCGCGCAACCCCGACCGCCGGCCGAAGAACCTGTGGTCCGAGGCGGGCGCAGGCGAGCAGATCAACGGCTACGTCGCCGAGAACGAGCACGACGAGGCCGCATGGGTGGCGCAGCGCATCGACGAACTCGCCGACGCGGGCACCGCAGTGGCGTCCGACGTCGCCGTGTTCTACCGCACCAACGCGCAATCCCGAGTCTTTGAAGAGGTGTTCATCCGGGTTGGCATGCCGTACAAGGTCGTGGGCGGCGTGCGTTTCTACGAGCGGCGCGAGATCCGTGACGCGCTGGCCTATCTGCGGGTGATCGCCAACCCCGACGACGTCGTCAGCCTGCGCCGCATTCTCAACACGCCCCGCCGCGGTATCGGCGACAGGGCGGTGGCCTGCGTCAACGTCCTGGCCGAGCAGGAGCGCATCTCGTTCGGTGCGGCGCTCGAACGGGCCGACGAGGCGTTCGGCCTCGCGGGCCGATCGCTGAGCGCGATCCGCGAGTTCACGGACCTGTTGACGTCGCTGCGGGGGGTCGCAGCCGGCCCGGACGGGACGCCCAGCTCCATCCTCGAGGCCGTCCTTGACAAGACCGGCTACCTGCGTGAGCTGGAGGCCAGCAAGGACCCGCAGGACGAGGGGCGCGTCGACAACCTGCGTGAACTGGTCAGCGTGACCCGTGAGTTCGAGGAGCAGCGAGCCGGTACCGACGAGGCAACTTCGCTCGTGGCATTCCTCGAGCAGGTGTCGCTGATCGCGGACGCCGACGCCGTTCCCGACGCCAGTGGCGGGGTGGTCACGCTGATGACGCTGCACACCGCGAAGGGCCTGGAGTTCCCGGTGGTCTTCCTGACCGGCCTCGAGGACGGCGTCTTTCCGCACCTGCGCACGCTCGGCGACCCGGCCGAGCTGGCCGAGGAGCGCCGGCTCGCCTACGTGGGCATCACCCGCGCCCGCGAGCGGCTCTACCTGTCGCGGGCCCTGTCCCGTTCCGCGTGGGGCGCACCGTCGTGGAACCCACCGTCGCGCTTCCTCGACGAGGTGCCTGGTGAGCTCGCGGTCTGGACCGGCGCGGTCGACCGCCAGCCGTTCGTCGGTGGGTACGCCGACGACGCGAGCGGGCGCTACGGCGACCACGGCTACCGGTCCGGCGCCCGCAAGCCGTCGGCCCAGGAGCAGCTCGCCTCGTCACGCCTCGGTGGCGGCGGTCTGCGCGGCGGAGCGGGCAACCGCGCAATCCCGTCCCTCGACACCGGCGATCGGGTCACCCACGACGCGTGGGGCCTGGGCACGGTCGTGGCCACCCGCGGCGCGGGTGACGGTTCGCAGGCCCAGATCGATTTCGGCACGGCCGGGCTGAAGTGGTTGATGCTGCGTTACGCGCCGGTGCAGAAGCTCTAGCCGGACTTCCCGGGGCCGAGCGGCTTGCAAGCCGACGACGGACCTGAATAGGTCGGCGACTGCAGCACGACGAACGTCCCGGATCGGAACACCACGTGGTAGCCGTCCGTGATGGCCTGTGCGTAGACGGCGTTGGGCTTCGGCGCGGGGGGATTACCACCCGTGTCGGGCGCGAACATGTCGAGTGCGTAGAAGTCCGGGTTCGGGGTGTCGGCCTGGGGCACGCTCGTGTAGTCGCGTTCGGTGAGGTGTGGCACCAGGTGGTTGTCGGCCGCCACGCACACGTCGTCGGGCAGCCAGCGCACGACGGCTTTGGCCGAGCTCAGCCAGCCGTGCGGCTGGTGCGCATAGGGATTGCGCAGTTGATTGACCGGCAACACCTTCACGTTGTCGCCGATGAAGATCAACACGAGCGGGGTGGCCACCAGCAGGACGCCCAGAGCCCGCCGCAACAACACCGCGCGCCGATTGGCGTCGAACAACCCCAACCGGTCCGCGCCGTCGACCATGGCCATGACCAGGATCAGCCACGGCAGCGCGTTGTAGTGGAACGTCTCGGTCCACAAATTGCGCCGGGAGTTGAAGAATCGTTCGGCGAGCAGCGGCAGTGCGAGCAGCGCGTACCGCGACCGGAAGCACAGCAGCGCCAGCGGTACGACGAGGAAGGCGAGCGTGTGCGTCTTGGCCGACGGGGTGAAGAACACGTGCACCGCGTGCCAGGGCGTAGTGATGATGTTGACGATCGCGGCGGGCACCGACGAGCCGAGCGAGCTGAACTGGTTTCCGTAGGCGAACCCGTGCCCCTCCGCGAAATGCGGGATGATCACCGAGGTGGTCAGGATGTACATCGCGAAGCCGCCCACGACCATGGCGACGACAGGCCAGCGCGGCCGGCGGCGCTGCACCAGGCGCAGCACGCCGAACAGGGCGACGAGCAGACCCATGTCCTCGCGCACAAGCAGCAGCAGTCCGCACCAGAGCAGCAGTCGGCGGTCGTCGCGGCGGTCGAGCGCGTCGATGGCCAGCGCCGTGAATGGGGTGGCGAACGCGATTTCGTGGAAGTCGAAGTCGATCAGGCCCTGTACCGGCCAGCCGAACGCGTACGCGGCCGTGATCAACAGCGACATGCCCTCGCCGGCCCGCCGCCGCACGAAGCGGTAGACGACCGGGATCGACGCGGCGATGAGCACCGCCTGCGCGATCAGCAGCATGTCGGGGTTGTCCCAGATCCAGTACAGCGGCGCCAGGACCACGATGATCGGGTGGAAGTGGTCGCCGAAGATGTTGTAGTCGACGCCCTTCAGCGGCACGATCGGCGCCTGGAAGTGGGCGTACGCGCGCACCGCCTGGTCGAAGATGCCGAGGTCGTAACCGGTCGTCAGGTAACCGGCCTGATCGCCCAGCGAATGCCAGAGGTAGAACACCAGGGCGGCGAGGGTGAGGACACCGATGCCGAGCCGCCGGCGGACCGCGGCCGGCAGAGCGCGGCGTTCGGGTGCAGCCAACCGCGTCAGGGGCGTGGTGGCCATCATCTCCCCGCTCCTGGTCACAACCGGCCGTAATCCACAATCCTGCCACCTTGACCTGGGTGCTCCGTCCACTCCCCGCTTTGCACCTTTCAGCGCCGCAAATCGGCCTGATTTGGGGCGCTGAAAGGTGCAAAGCGGGGGGGTCATACGCTCGCTCCGTGCCAGAACGCATCAGAGTCGTCATCGCCAAGCCCGGTTTGGACGGCCATGACCGCGGCGCCAAGGTCATCGCGAGGGCCCTGCGCGACGCCGGTATGGAGGTCGTCTACACCGGCCTGCACCAGACCCCCGAGCAGATCGTGCAGACCGTCATCCAGGAGGACGCCGACGCCCTCGGACTCTCGATCCTCTCCGGCGCGCATATGACGTTGTTCGCCAAGACGCTCGAGTTGCTCGCCCAGCAGGAGATCTCCGACGTGGTCGTCTTCGGCGGCGGCATCATCCCCGAGCCCGACATTGCGGAGTTGGCCAGGGCCGGTGTGGCCAAGATCTTCACCCCCGGAGCGACGATGGACGAGGTCGTGGAGTGGGTGCAGACGAACGTCGGCGCGCGCCGTGACCAGCCGTGAAACCGGTCTCAGCCCCAAGGGGCGGCCGGGCCGGCTGACCTAGCCTGCTAGAGGATTGCAGTACCCGACACCCGAGGACGGACGAATCAGCGTGGATCTGTTCGAGTACCAGGCCAAGCAGCTGTTCGAGAAGTACGACGTGCCCGTCAGCCTCGGCGAAGTCGCCACGACCCCCGACGAGGCCGAAGCCATCGCCGAGCGGATCGGCGGCGTCACCGTGGTCAAGGCCCAGGTCAAGATCGGCGGCCGCGGCAAGGCCGGCGGCGTCAAGGTGGCCAAGACGCCCGCCGATGCCCGGGCCGCCGCCGAGGCGATCCTCGGCATGGACATCAAGGGCCTCACCGTCCACCGCGTACTCGTCGACCCAGGCGCGCAGATCGAGGAGGAGTACTACGTCTCGTACCTGCTCGACCGCGCCAACCGCACCTTCCTGGCCATGGCCTCCTACGAGGGCGGCATGGAGATCGAGCAGCTCGCCGTCGAACGGCCCGACGCCCTGGCCAAGGTCCCGGTCGACGCCATCGCCGGGGTCGACGAGTCGAAGGCACGCGAGATCGTCGCCGCCGCGCGATTCCCGGCCGAGGTGGCCGACAAGGTCGCCGCCGTACTCGTCAAGCTCTGGGACGCCTTCGTCGGATCGGACGCCACGCTGGTCGAGGTGAACCCGCTGGCCAAGGTCGCCTCCGGCGACGTGATCGCACTCGACGGCAAGGTCACCCTGGACGAGAACGCCAGCTTCCGTCAGCCCGGCAACGCGGCGTTCGAGGACGTCGGCGCGGTCGATCCGCTGGAGCAGAAGGCCAAGGAGAAAGGCCTGAACTACGTCAAGCTCGACGGCGAGGTCGGCATCATCGGCAACGGCGCGGGACTGGTCATGTCGACGCTGGACGTGGTCGCCTACGCGGGCGAGAAGTATTCCCTGGGGGGTGGGCACAGCGTGAAGCCGGCCAACTTCCTCGACATCGGTGGCGGTGCGTCGGCGGAGGTGATGGCCAACGGGCTCGACATCATCCTCAATGACCCGTCGGTCCGCTCGGTGTTCGTGAACGTCTTCGGCGGCATCACCTCGTGCGACGAGGTCGCGAACGGCATCGTCGGCGCACTGGCGATACTCGGCGACGAAGCCACCAAGCCACTCATCGTCCGCCTCGACGGCAACAACGTCGTCGAGGGGCGCCGCATCCTGACCGAGGCCGCGCACCCGCTGGTAACACTGGTCGACACCATGGACGCTGCAGCCGACCAAGCCGCTCACAAAGCCGCCGAGCTGGCTTCCGCAGCGACAGCAGCACATGGAAATAGTGGGAGTCTGAACTGATGGCTATTTTCCTAGACGAGAACTCGAGGATCATCGTGCAGGGCATCACCGGCGGTGAGGGCACCAAGCACACCAAGCGGATGCTCGCCTCCGGGGCTCACGTGGTCGGCGGCGTCAACGCCCGCAAGGCGGGCACGAAGGTGGACTTCGACGGCACGGTGCTACCGGTGTTCGCCACCGTCGCCGAGGCGATGGCCGAGACGGGCGCGAACGTCACCGTCGGGTTCGTGCCGCCGGCCTTCACCAAGGACTCCGTCATCGAGGCCATCGATGCAGAGATCCCGCTCGCTGTGGTCATCACCGAAGGCGTCCCAGTGCACGACAGCGCAACGTTTTGGGCTTATGCACAAGGGAAAAACACTCGCATAATCGGCCCGAACTGTCCTGGCCTGATCAGCCCCGGCAAGTCGAACGCCGGCATCATCCCGGCCGACATCACCAAGGCCGGTCGGGTGGGCCTGGTGTCGAAGTCCGGCACGCTGACTTACCAGATGATGTTCGAACTGCGCGACTTCGGCTTCTCGACCGCGGTCGGCATCGGCGGCGACCCGATCATCGGTACCACCCACATCGACTGCCTGGCCGCGTTCGAAGCCGATCCCGACACCGATGCCGTTGTGATGATCGGCGAGATCGGCGGCGACGCCGAGGAGCGCGCGGCGGCGTTCATCAAGGACCACGTCACCAAGCCGGTCGTCGGCTACGTCGCCGGGTTCACCGCGCCCGAGGGAAAGACCATGGGTCACGCCGGGGCGATCGTGTCCGGGTCGTCGGGCACCGCGCAGGCGAAGAAGGAAGCACTCGAAGCCGCGGGTGTGCAGGTCGGCAAGACGCCGAGTGAAACCGCCCAGTTGATGCGCGACATCCTTTCCGGCTCGTAGCGTTCGCGTTTGGGGCGCGTAACGCCGGTGTTTGTTGAGCCCGACGGCCGATGTATCAACGCCGCTGGCGATCACTCCTGATTTCACGACTCGCCGAGTCGAGTTCGCGTTTGTTGTTTGCAACCGGCCTGGCCCACGCTAGCTTCTTGTGCGAGAGGGTCCCCAAGCAGTCCGACGAGGAGAACGCCATGACGTTCCAACCGCCCCCGCCGCCACCCCCGCCGGGGGGCCCGCCACCGCCGCCCGGAGGCCAACCTCCCGGGTACGGCCCACCGCCTCCCGGAGCTCAGCCACCGGGGTACGGCGCACCGCCGCCTCCCGGAAATCCGTACGGGGCCCCAGGCGGCAGCCCCTACGGCGCCCCCGGTCCCGGCTTCGATCCGAAGAGCGTCAACCCGCTGGACTGGGGCATC
>JAOPWD010000199.1 GCA_025965875.1 Pseudonocardiales bacterium | reverse complement strand
ACGCGATGGCATGATCACCGCATCCACTGGATGGCCGCCACCCGGCCGCCCGCCGTCGCCGCGAACCCCTACGTCGGGCGCCTCATCGGCCGCTGGACCGTGCACATGCTGCTCGACACGACGCCGGTGAACCTGACCGGAACCCTGAGTTGGCTTGCGCTGAGCCACCACCCGGTCCTCTCGGTCACCTGGATGGTCGTCGATACCGGCGCACTTCTCGCTCTGATCGCCGCAGTGATCGTGCTCGCTCGGCGCAGGCGCCGCCCGACCACGACCGATACGGATCAGACCCCCACCCCGGCGAACTACGCAGGTCTCACGGCGCAGACATCCGAGCGCGCCATATCTGACCTGATGGCCGAGCGCCGGCAAGCCGCCCGCGATGACCAGGACGCAATGGGTGCACGAGAACCTGCGGACAACGTCACGCTCGCCTCGAAAAGCGGCAGCGACGGCTGATACGTCAGAGGTTGCCGAGGGCTGGGTGTACCGAAGCCCACCGAGCCCGGGGTTAGTTGCGGCTTATGTCGAACCGTCCTACTGTTGCGCCATCCAGGCTTGATCATCTAATGGGAGCACGATGGCTGATCATGCACGAGCTTCCAAGAAGCGGGACGCCGGGATCAGGTCGCTGGCCCGAGAGGCGATGCCGACCGGTCCTGCCCCGCAGGAACTGTCGCCTCTCGCCATAAGTGGGGTTGCCCTCGGTCCTGGGCTTGCCTATGGCCATGTTGAAGCCGCGCCTGCGCGGCCCGGTCTTGTCGTCGGTCGTGCCGACGATCCCGCTGAGCACGAGGCTGAGGCAGCCGGTGCTCGTGTGGTCGCGGCGCTTCGCCGGCGCGGGATGCAGTCCGGCGGTCCACGGATCCAGCCGACTGGTCCGCGAGTTGCGCGCGCCGGGGTCAGCGGTGGTTTCGCCGGCGGGCCGGTCTCCGCCGAGACCGAGCAGGCGATTGCTGGCGCCGCCGGGCGGGGCGGCCAACCACTTCATGATTCGCTGCGCCGCCCGATGGAGGATGTCCTGGGCGCAGACTTCAGCGGCGTCCGGATCCACAGCGGGCCGGAATCGAGTGACCTCAACGCCGAAGTCGGTGCACAGGCCTTTACCGTCGGCCACGACATCTTCCTTGGTGATGGCGCACCAGATCTGGAGTCAGAAGCGGGGCTCGAGCTGCTTGGTCACGAGCTGACGCACACAATTCAGCAGCAGGCCGCTCCGGGCGCGCCGGTACAACGGAAAATCGACGAAGCCGCGGTCAAGGCGATGGCCATCAGCCTCGGCGTCAAGAAGCGGGTGAGCGCAGTCGAGGTGCCGAAGGACCAAGCGATCAAGACGACCACGCCGTTCTCCGATTACCCGGCCGGCTCGGTCATGGACCTGCCCGCCGAACTCGCGGCGAAGTCGATCATCTTGTTGAACTTTCCGGACTGGGAGACGAACCCCGATTACGACGACGAGTTCAAGGGGTATTACCGGACGCAGGCGGCGACGGCGGTCACGGACGGACTCGGGGGCGGGGCGTACAACCACACGATGGACCTCGTCGTGCTGCGCGAGCCGTACACCGAGCCCGAACTGCTCCATGAGATGGGCCACAAGGCGCAGAACGAGGCCGGGATCAACGCGGACACGGCATCGGTGCTGTTCCTTGAGTATCAGAATGTGATGTCGCACCAGAACATGCCCTGGTTGAACCGCAAGGACGGTGCCGAGCCGCCGCGGCTTATGTATTCCTCAACGGGTATTTCGACGGCCGCGGTCAACAAGGCCTTCAAGATCACCAAAGCGCTCCAGATGACGCCCGAGATCTGGGGGGAGTTCATGAAGCAGGCGGTCACTGCGCTGCATCACACTCACCCGGCGGCGAAGGACGTGCTCAAGTCGCTCGACGTCACCCTGACCGGAAGGTACGCAGAGGAAAGTGACGCCAAGGGGACCTACGCAAACCAGGTGAAGTTCAATCTGATGGCCGAGTACTGCACTCAGCGGGGATAGCTGAAGGACGGTGTCGCCGCACTGATCGACGGCTCGCGAGCTTTGACCGACGATTGGCTCGCGGCGCTCGCACGGCCCGAACGGTTGGCAGGCATCATTGTTACGTGCCCGATGAACGCGTGGATCTTGGCTCCCAGGCCGGGCTGTGTGGAAACTGCACGCACGCAATCATCCGACCCACGCGTCGCGACACCACCTACCTCCGGTGTGCGCGCGCTGCCTCCGACGCCCACTTCCCCAAGTACCCGCCCTTGCCAATGCGCGCGTGCACCGGTCACGACGTAGTCCGAGAGTGACCGGACGACCCGCGACCTGAGCGAGCAGTCGCAGCGTGAGGGCCGGTCCGGTCGGGTGACCGGACCGGCCCTCCGGGACGGCTGCGACGGTCTTACCGCCACACGGGTAGCGGCACTACGGGCGACAGCCGTCCGGCACCACCGGCACGTCGATACGCCGGGGCTGCCCGTTCGGGATGAACTGGACAGCGATCGTCTCGGCCGCGACGTTGCCGTCGTCGCGCAGCATGTGCATGTCCTTGCCCCCCGCATCGATGAACGAAGTGCCCGCTGGGTAGGTCACGCCCGCGCATCCCGGCGCGTTGCTGTCGTAGTTCGTCACCGAGCCCGAGACGACGAAGATCAGGCTGGGACCCGGGTGCGAGTGCCAGCCGGTGCTTTGGCCGGGTAGGAACTGGTTGTCGACGACATAGCCGTCGGTCAGCCCCCGCGTCTCCAGTTCTGCCCGCCAGCGCTTGCCGTCGACCGTCCTGTTGTGGGCACTGATATCGATCGGAGCGACCTTCGCCTGGGCCAGGATCGTCGACTTCGCAGTGCTCGGTGTCGCCTGCACCTCGGCGGCAGCACCAACGCCGACCCCGACTACGCCAACGAGCGAGGCGCACATCCACAGCTTGACCTTCATGGTGATCCCCTTCCAATGCGCCGGTCGCCCGTGCGGCCGGACTCGGGGCAGAAGACGACCAGGCGCCAAAGCGGGGGTGCGCGGCCGGTAAAGAACTGGTAAACCTCCGGTCAGGGGGCGCTCGCATGGAAGTCGGAATCCTCGGCCAGCTAGTCGTCCGGCGCGACGGGCACGAGATCCCGATCAGCGCCCCGAAGCAGCGCTTGCTGCTCGTTCTGCTGGTGCTGCGTCGTGGCGAGCTCGTCCCGACCGAGACCCTGATCGACAAGCTGTGGGCCGGTGACCCGCCGGCGACCGCGGTCAAAGTCGTGCAGGTCTATGTCTCCCAACTGCGCAAAGCTCTCGGCGACGGTGCTCTCGAGACGTGCCCCGGCGGCTATCGGCTGCGCGTCGAACCGGCTGCGGTCGATGCGCAACGGTTCGAACAACTCCTTCGGCACGGCCTCGACCTTCTCGCCAGTGGCGACGCGTCGGGCGCGCAAGCCGTCCTACGAGCTGCGCTCGCGTTGTGGCGGGGTCCACCGCTCGCCGAATTCCGCTTCGAGGATTTCGCGGCGCAGGAGATCGGTCGGCTCGAGGAGCTGCGCCTGCTCGCGCTCGCGAAGCGTCTGGAGTGCGAGCTGGCACTGGGGCGGCCCGCCGAATCGGTGGCCGAGCTGCAGGCCCTCGTCCGCGAGCACCCGCTGCAGGAGAACCTGCGCGGGCTGCTCATGCTCGCCCTCTACCGCGCGGGTCGGCAGGCTGACGCGCTGGCCGCCTACCAGGACGCGCGCACGACACTTGTGGCCGATCTCGGCATCGACCCTGGTGAGTCGCTGCAGCGGCTCGAGGCCGCGATCCTTGCGCACGACCCGTCGCTCGACCTCGAGGTGGCGCCGCCTGTCGCCACGAAGACATCGTTGCGCTTGCCGTCTCCCGCCGAGCGCACCGCCCGCCCGACCCCGCGACGGATCAGCCGCTCTCGTCGATGGCTCGCCGGCGTCGGCGCGGTAGTACTTGTTGCCGTCTCGGTGGTGGCCGTGCTGTCGCGCGGTGGTCGGAGCTCGAGCGCCACGGGGCTGTCCGCCGGCTCGGTGGGCTTCATCGACGCGCGCGGGCCGCGGGTGGGTAGCCAGGTCGCAGTCCAGGGCCAGCCGACGTCGGTCAGTGTGGGTGCCGGGGCGGTCTGGGTCGTGGACGCAACGGCCGGAACCGTCGCCCGCATCGACCCGCGTTCACGCGCCGTCGTGCAGACGATCCGCGTCGGCTCGAGCCCGAGTGGTGTCGCGGCGAACGACGGTGGCGTCTGGGTCGCCAACCACGACGACGCCACGGTGTCCTGGATCAGCCCGCAAACCAACGCCGTCGTGCGCACCATCCCGGTCGGGACCGGACCGGTCGCGGTCGCCTACGGGTTCGGCTCCGTGTGGGTCACCAATTCCGCAGATCGCACGCTCACTCGCATCGATGCGGACACCGGCGACGTCTCGGCGACGATCCGAACGAATGCGGTGGGGCGCGGCCTCGCCGTGGGCGGTGGCTCAGTCTGGGTCACCGACGAGGCGACGAGCGGCGTCGTGCAGGTCGACCCGGGGACGGACGCGGTCACGGCGACGGCCACCGTCGGGACGGGACCCACGGGCATCGCCTTCGGGGCCGGCTCGGTCTGGGTCGTGAACGCTCTTGACGGCACGGTGTCGAGTCTCGACCCGACTACGCGGGCGGTGCGGGCCACGATCCCAGTGCCCGACGGGCCGTCCGCAGTGACTGTGGCCGGGGATCTCGTGTGGGTCAGTGCCGCGTTCGGATCTCGGGTAGTCCGAATCGACCCGCACCGCGATGTCGTCGTCGGGTCGGCGCCGATCGGCAACCGCCCAGTGGAGCTCGCGGCGAGCGGCGCCGGCGTCTGGGTCGCTGTGCAGGCATCGGGCGTGGGCCACCGTGGCGGGCGCCTCATCGTCCTCGGCAGCGGCATCGACTCGATCGACCCGGGGGTCGCCAGCCTTTTCCCGACGTTGGGTCCGTTGGTCTACGACGCGCTGACGAGCCTGCGTCACGCCGGGGGCAGCGCGGGTACCGAGATCGTGCCCGACCTGGCCGCAGCCGTGCCGCAACCGACGGCGAACGGAACGAGCTACACGTTTCACCTGAGGTCCGGCATCCGTTATTCGGACGGAGCGCCCGTGCGGGCAGCCGACTTCCGGCTCGGTCTCGACCGGATTCTCGGGTTCGGCGCGCCGTTTGCCTCGACGTTCACGCACATCCTCGGTGCGGCTGAATGCCTCGCGGGCCGACGCTGTGACCTCTCGGCCGGCGTCCTATCCGAGGGCGCCTCGACCGTGACTTTCCGGCTCTCGACACCCGACCCCCGCCTGTTGGCGGAGCTCACCGTTCTCACGCCGGTTCCGGCGGGAACGCCGATGCGCGATATCGGCACGAAGCCGGTGCCGGGCACCGGGCCGTACCAAATCCAGACCTATGTCCCGGGAAAGCTGCTCACCTTCGAGCGCAACCACTACTTCCACGTGTGGTCCGCGGCCGCGCGCCCGGACGGCTATCCGGACGAGGTCGCCTACCGCGTCGTGAGCGACCAGGACACCGCCACCCGTAACCTGCTGACCGGCCAGGCCGATGTCGTCACAGCCTCCCACGAGACCGCGCTGCTCAGGCAGTTCATCGTGCAGCGTCCCCGCCAGGTGCATGTCGATACCGAGCAGGCAACCGTCTTCATGTTCCTCAACATGCGCCAGCCGCCGTTCAACGACATCCGCGTCCGCCGCGCGATCAATTACGCCGTCGATCGTGCGCACGTTGCTGCGCTGGCAGGCACCGCATTCGCCCGACCGACCTGCCAGGTCGTCCCGCCGACGGTCTCGGGCTACCGGCCGTACTGTCCCTACACGATCGATCCGGACGCGACCGGCCAGTGGCGGGCGCCGGACCTCGGCCAGGCTGAGTCCTTGATCGAATCGTCCGGCACCCGAGGCCAGGCGGTCGTCGTCTGGGCGTTCGCTGATTACGTGACAGAAGCGCGGTATCTCGTCGCGCTCCTGAACCGTCTGGGGTACAAGGCGAGCCTGCACTACGTTTCGAACGACGCAACGTACTTTGCCGACCTGGTGAAGGCGCCAGCCGCGCAGGCCGGGATGTTCGGGTGGTTCGGCGACGTGCTTGCCGTCGACGCGCTCGCGGTGAACGGCTGCCACTTCGATCCGCACCCGGCGCACTTCTGTGACCACGGGGTCGACGCGCAGCTGAGCCGGCTGGCCAACGAGGAGCCCGCCAACCCGGCGGGGACTGCCGGGTTGGCCGAAGCTCTCGATCGCGAGATCACGGACAACGCTCCGTGGGTGCCATTGTTCACGCCGACGTACGCTGACCTCACTTCGATCCGCGTGGGGAACTACCAGGCCCAGGGCGGTCAGGCGCTGTTCGACCAACTGTGGGTGCGGTAGGTCAGACGTCCCAGGCGGCGCCGCAGTCGTCACACACGTACAGCAGCACCTCTTGGCCGGTGCCGCTCTCAGGGGCACGCTCGACGCGGGCAGCGGGCGCACCGCACTCGGGACACGCTTCGTCCGAATCGACGCATCGGCCGCCGTGTGGTTCGGACGAGACGGGTCCGGGCGCTGTTGGTTCGGGGTCGGCGTTCGCCGCGGAGCGGCGCTGCAGCGTGCGGGCCGGGTCGTCGGCCGCGTCGAAGCCCACGCCGACGAGCAGTACGCCGCCCGATGTCTGGGCGAGTGCCTCTCGAAGCTCAGGCGGATCGCCGACCTCGTGCTCGCGCAGGGTCAGGACGATATGCGGGGTTGTACCGAAGCTCTGCGCGATTGCATCGGTGGCCGCGAGGAGGACCGAGTCGCCGGCCTTCTGCAACACGTGGCCGTGTATCGGATGGTGGATGGTCGCGTTGGGGACGGCTCCCGGCGGGAGCGCAGCGAGTACGGCGGCCGGGAGTGCCGTCACCGCCGGCGGGCTGTCCGAGCCGTGCCCGTGCTCGTGCCGGTGTGCCCGCCGATGGTCGTGCCCATGACCACGCCCGTGATCATGCTCAACGACTTCGCCGAGCAGGTGTCCGATGATCTTGGCCGAGCTGAGCACGTCGGCGTAGCTGCGCGCGATGTCGAACATGCCAAGCGCTCCCGCCGCCTCGAAAGGATCGAAGACACAGTCCTCGGCGAGGACGACCAGCAACCCGTAGCTGAAGGCGTCGACGACCGTCGCCCGAATGCGGCCGCTCACGGTTGCACCGCAGACGATGACGGTGTCGATGCGGCGGGCCGTGAGCAATGCGATGAGTGGCGTTCCGAAGAACGCACTCGGTGACGAGGCGTCAAGGACCGTCTCGTCGGCGTGTGCCGTCCGGGCCGTGCTGTGGAAGACCGGTATGCCAATGGTGTGTGCGGCCGTAGTCACCGCCGCGATCCGATCGGCCACCCGGTGCGGCAGAGCAGCTACGGCCGGATCGTCCACGAGCACCACAGCGACACTGTCGCCGAATCCTCGTCGTGGCCTCGGCTCGGTGGTCTCGAGCAGGTGCCCGTCGGCGAGCGTCAGGAAGCCGTCCCAAGGTCGTGCACTCATACCGGTGTCCCGTCCTCGCTGTGCTGTTCATGTCGGACTGCGTCCACTCTGCCTGCCGGATCCCGCGGGCGCCCACCGTCCACGGCGTCCACGCCGCGCCGTCCGACAAGGACGACAGCGACGATCGGGAATACGGCGAACAGGGCCAGCGCGGCGCGCGCATCCATGACGGTCGCCAGCGCACCGGCTGTCAATGAGAAGATCGGCCGAATCCCCAGGTGCGCCATCGAGAAGAGCGACATCACGCGGCCGCGGAATTCCTCCGTGCTCATGTGTTGCAGCTGCGCGCTCAGCACTGGAATGTTCAGCGAGAACCCCAGGCCGATGGGCAGCGCGAACACCGCAGCGGGAATCAACGAGTCGGCGGCCGCCGTCGCCAGGACACCCACGGCCTGCATCGCGAACGCCGCGGTGATGACCCGCCCCGGCGAGACGTGCCGACTAACCCAGCTGAACGACAACAGGCCGATTGTTGCCCCCACTGCGTAGGCCGTGACGAGCACGCCCGCCGAACTCGCGCTCAGCCCCGGCATCCGATCGACGAGCTCGGGTGCTGTGGTTCGCAGGGCCTCGACCGAGGCATTGCTCAACGCGACCGCTACCAGGATCGACGCCATCGTCGGCGAATTGAGCAGCAGCTTTAGACCGGCGCGCCCGGAACCGCGCATGTCGAGCTTGCTGGCGCGCGCCGGCATGCGCACCCGCCGCAGCACGATCATCGACACGATCGGCCCGGCGAACGAGATCGTATTGAGGGCGAAGGCCAGGCTGTAGCTGCCGACGGCCAACGCCAGGGCCGAGAGTGCCGATCCGGCCACCTGGCCGATGTTGAACTGCAAGGTATTGACCGCCGTGGCGTGCGCGATCTCGTCACGCTCGACCAATGCCGGTAGCAGCGCCGCGAGCGCGGGCTTGGCTATGGCGTAGGAGCAGCCGAGCAGAGTCGCCAGGCAGATCAGACTCGTCGCGTCGATGGTGTTCGTCATGGTCAGCACGGTGATGACCGCTGCCACGGCCATCGAAAAGCCCTGGGACACGATGACGACGAGGCGCCGGTCGAAGCGGTCCGACAGCATCCCGCCCAGCATGGACAAGGCAAATATCGGGGCGAAGGTGGCGAAGTTCAGCACGCCGACCATGACCGGCCTATGGGTCAGTTCGAGGATCAGAACCGACGCGGTGACGTTCTGCAGCCAGGTGCCCACGTTGGAGACCAGGCCGCCGGACCAGTATGCGAAGAACTGCGGGCGTCGGAGCAGGCTTGGAAGCGGGGCGCTCGGCGGGGCGGCTGCCACCGGATTGGCGTCGTGCTCCGGCATCGAACGAACAGCTCCTCGGGGCGGGTTGCCAGCAGGAATTTGGATACCATATCCTCATTGCGCCAACCCAGAGCTACACACATCGCGCAGAGCACCGTAGAAGGGAATCGCGCATGACCAGCGTTCGTGCCGGACAGCACCTCGTGGTTAAGGAACAAGCCCTCAGCGAGACCGCCAACAGCGAGATGGGGCAGCGGGAGGAGTGGAACAAGAAGAATCCACCAACCGAGGCCATCATCGTGAAGAACCTCAAGACGACGGAACTGCTCTCCCGGCCGTATCGCAACACCAAGGCCCGCTTCTACCGGCTGGGGCACGACATCCGACTGCAGCCGCACGTCAGCGAGCTACCGCCTGGCACCGCGTCGGTGAATCACCGCCACACCACCGAAGCCGTCATCTACATCGTCTCCGGCCACGGCCACACGATCATCAGCTGGGACGGCGTCGACAGCGAGCGCATCGACTGGGAAGAGGGCGACATGTTCAGCTTCCCGGTCTGGATGTGGCACCAGCACTTCAACGACAGCTCGACCGAAGTCACTCGCTACCTCGCCGTCCAGGACACCTTCGCCATCAAGGCGTTGGGCCTGCACCAGATCGAGCGGTTCCCCGACAGCACCGACGGCTGACCCGGCTGCCCGGCCGCCGACCCGACCCGCACTCATCACGCCAGGACGGATTTCCGATGACCACAGCACCGGCTACCGAGCTTCTCGGGCTGCAACGCCCCGGCGTGACAGTTACCGGCTTGCTGCCCGATCCGTCGTGGGCAACTCGCTGGGATGACATCGTCGTCGCGGACGAGATGAAGCGACGGCTGCTCGGATTCGGACTGTTCTGCCTGACCCAACGCGGTGCGCACTCCACGGTCGGACTTCCGGTGCATGGGCTGGCCTTGCTCTCAGGCCCGCCCGGCACCGGAAAGACCACACTGGCCCACGGGCTGGCGAATGAGATCGCCCGCACGATGTCCGAGCGCGGCTTCGCCCAGCACACCCTGTTCGCCGTGGTCGATCCACACTCGTTCCCGAGCGAGTTCTTGGGGGAGAGCCAGCGTGCGGTGAGCCGGCTGTTCAACGACACGCTGCCGGAGCTGGCCCAGCACGGCCACCCGCTGATCGTGCTCATCGATGAGGCGGAGACGCTGGCGGTAACCCGCTCGCGTGCATCGTTCGACACGAATCCGGTCGACGTGCACCGAGCGACGGACGCCGTGCTCACCGGCGTCGATCGGCTAGCCGAGGAGCACCGCAACGTGCTGCTTGTCGCGACGACGAACGACGAGCGCGCGATCGACCGAGCGTTCCTGTCCCGTGTCGATGTGCACGAGACGTTCGAACTACCCCCGACGAACGTCGTGGCTCGGATTCTCGTCGACACACTGAGCCGCCTTGGCGTTCGACTCTCTGCCGGCGACCCCCAGATCACCGCCCTGGCGGCAGTCTGCGTGGCCAACGGTGCCGACGCGCGTCAGGTGCGC
Source organism: Pseudonocardiales bacterium (assembly GCA_025965875.1). GTDB lineage: Bacteria > Actinomycetota > Actinomycetes > Mycobacteriales > Jatrophihabitantaceae > QHCC01. Next base: position 5,864 of record JAOPWD010000199.1, on the reverse strand, counting down.
AAGATGGTGTTGCAGGCGGTCGTCAGCAACGGTGTCGACCTGGCCCTGGCACCGGAGCAGCTGCGAGTGGACCACCTCTCGGCCATCGTCGACTCGCTCGAACAAACTCGCTAGACCCCCTGGTCAGATCCCGCGGGTCCGGTTATCGTCCCTATTCGTATTCAGTATTCAAGGAGTCGATTTTGCGAACAGAAGAGGTCTCGTTCTACAGCGAAGGCGCGCGCCTGGCCGCGTCCTGGCGAACCCCGGACTCCGTCGACGGCCCCGTCCCCGCGATCATCCAGGGTCCCGGCTGGCTCGGCCTCCGCAACGCCAACCTGTATGTGCGCTACCACGAGGCTTTGACTGCCGCCGGTTTTGGCGTGCTCGTGTTCGACTACCGCGGCTTCGGCGACTCCGAGGGCGACCGCACGAACGTGTCGTTCCGCGGCCAGTTGCAGGACCTGCGCAACGGCGTCAGCTACCTGTCGGGCCGCTCGGACGTTAAGCCCGAGGCGATCGGCGTGTTCGGCAGCGGCGGCACCGGCGGCGGCAACGCCGTACTGCTCGCCGCCGCCGACGACCGCGTGCGCGCCGCCGTCAGCCAACTGCCGGTGGCCGACGGCGCTGACTGGCTGCACCGCATGCGCTCCGAGCACGAATGGCTCACGTTCCTCGCGATGCTCGAGGAGGACCGCCGCGACCGCGCCGCCACCGGCAAGGGGCGCCTGGTCCATCCGCGCGAAGAGATCATGGTGCCCACGCCGGAGCGGCGCGCGACCACGGTCAAGGCCGACGTCGACGACCGCATCCCGTCTGCGATCTCGCTTGCCGCTGCGGACGAGATCCTCACCTACCGACCCATCGATGCCGCGCGCGACCTGCGTACACCCCTCATGGTCATCGCCGTCGAAGGCGATGCGACCACTCCCACCGACCACGCGCAGAACATCTACGAGGCCGCCGCAGGTCCGCGCGCCCTCGTCGTGCAGCGCAACACGACCCACTACGCCGCCTACGACAAGTACTGGGAGCTGGTGACGCCGCGCATCGTGGCGTGGTTCCGGGCGCACCTGGTCGCCGGCGACGTCGAGATCCACGCCAACCCTGGCCGCCTGGACGGCATCGAGTACCTCGGAGGCAACAATGGCAGTTGATCGTCGCATCACCGGCGGCACCGTCGTCACCCCGAGCGGATCGGTCCAGGCAGACGTCCTGATCGCCGACGGTCGGGTCGCCGGGCTCGTCAGCCCGGCGCTCGGCCTGGGCAGCGACGCGCCTGCCGTCGACGCGACCGGCAAGCTCGTCCTGCCCGGCATGATCGATGTCCACGTGCACACCCGAGAGCCGGGGTACACCCACAAGGAAGACATCGTCACCACGACGCAGCAGGCCGCGGCCGGCGGCGTCACGACGATCTTCGGAATGCCGAACCTGGCGCCGCCGACGACCACCCTCGACACGCTGAACGAGGTCTTCGATCTCTATCGCGAGAAGTCGATCGTCGATTGGAACCACAACCCAGCAGCGACTGATGCGGGTGAGGTCGAGAAGATGGGACGCACCGACATCCGGGCGTTCAAGATCTACATGGTCGTGGACACCGGCCGCACCTACCCGCACCCGGCCGGCACCGGTATGCACGACCACGGCCACCTGCTGCAGATGATGGACGTCATCGCCGAGACCGACAAGCGGTTCATCATCCACCCGCACGACCAGGCACTGATGGACTACATCGAGGGCGCGTACCTGGCGCGCGGCGAGAACACTCCGGCCGGCTATGCCTCCGCGTACGCGGCCCGTAACGGCGTCATCTGGGACACGGCGATCGACGTCATCCTGCGGCTCGCCGAGGCGTCGAACTGCCCCATCCACATCGCGCACATGCAGACGGGACGCTCGATCGAGGCAGTGCGCCGAGCGAAGGCGCGCGGAGTGGACGTCACCTGTGAGGTGAACCACTGGGCCCTGTTCCTCTCGACTTGGCACGACGTCGAGACACTGGGCCCCTATGCGCTCTCATACTGGGTTCCCGACGACGCCCGCGAGGCGGTCTGGGACGGCCTGCGGGACGGGACGATCGACATGATCTCCTCCGACCACGCGCCGCACACGCGCGAGGAGAAGGAGATCGGCTGGACCGAGATGTGGAGTTCCCACACCGGGACCCCCGGGATCCAGTACTACTACCCCCTGATGCTCGACGCGGTGAATCGCGGCCTGGTGACGCTCGAGCGTGCCGTCGATTCGGCTGCCTTCCAACCGGCCAAGTCGTTCCACCTCGATTCGACCAAGGGCCGGATCGCGGTCGGCTACGACGCCGACCTCGTGATCGCCGATCCGACCGAGACCTGGACGATCACCAACGCCGAAGTGCTGTCGCGTTCCGGCTGGACGCCCTACGACGGCCGCACCATCACCGGCCGCATCGACTCGACGTTCGTGCGCGGCGAGCCCGTGTTCCTCGACGGCACCGTCGTCGGCCAGCCCGGATATGGACGGATCGCCGCAACCGCCGGGTGACCCGGACAGCACAACGAACGTAACCGCGCCGACCGCGCGGCTCGACATTGCACGCGTCTGACGAGCACGGACCGAACAGGCATTGAGGAGACGGAATGACCAAATATGGACTGCTGCTACCGCATTTCGGCGAAGAGGCCGACCGCGCAAAGCTGCTTGACGGCGCCCGTCGCGCCGAGGAGCTCGGCTTCGACTCGGTCTGGGTGCGAGATCACCTGGTCTTCGAGCCGCACGGCGAGATGGAGAAGCCCAACCGGACGTTTTACGACGCGCTGACGACCCTGACCGCGATTGGAGCGGTGACGTCCACCATCGAGCTCGGCACCGGGTCGCTCATCCCGTTCCGGCACCCGCTCGTGACGGCCCTGATGGCCGGCACCATCACGCAACTGGTGGGGCCTCGGCTGATCCTCGGGTTCGGCGCCGGCACGTTCGACCACGAATTCGACGCCGTCGGCATGTCGGGCCTTGACCGGGTGGAGCTCGTGCGGTCCAACGCCGCAATCCTCAAGCGCGTGATGACCGAGAACGACGTCGACTACAAAGACGACTACTTCGAGTTCAGCAACGTCACGATCGAGCCGAAGCCGGTCGGTGGACGCGTCCCGTTCTGGTACTGCGGCGGGACCCCTCGCTCGGCACGCCTCGCCGTGGAATTCTGCGACGGCTGGATGCCGGGCCGGATCTCGATGGGCACGCTGGCCAAGCGCATCGAGACGATCGAGCAGCTCAGCGCGGAGAAGGGTCGCAGCAGGCCGACGATCGCGGTGATCCCGCCGACTTCGATCGAGGCGACCCGCGAGGAGGCCCTGAAGGACGTGAACATCCCCGGCCTGCTGGCCTGGGCGAACAAGGCGAAATTTGCTGTGAAGCCACCCTCAGGAACATTTGAGACCGTTGACGACCTCGAAGGACAGCTGATTGTCGGTAACCCCGAGGAGGCCGTGGCCGAATGCAAGAAGTTCGAGGCGCTGGGCGTGGAGCACCTGGTGTTCGACTTCCGATTCAAGTTCGACAAGTGGTTCGAGCAGATTGAACTGCTCGGCTCGGAGGTCCTGCCCAAGCTACGTGGCTGACTGCTTCGACAGACTTGCCCCGACCCGATGAGGAGACAGTCGTGCCCAGCGTGAGCTTCAGTCGTGACATCGCCGTCGTCGCCGACCCGGCGACGTGCTGGGCGGTGCTGACCGACGTGCCGAGGCTCGTTGACTGGGTCACCATTCTCGACGGGGCTCGAGAGATCTCACCACTGGAGAAGTACACGGCGGTGCTGATGGACCGCATCGGCCCGTTCAAGCTTCGCGCCGATCTGGACATTACGGTCAGCGACGTCGAGGTGCAGCGCCGGATCCGGGTGTACGCCGAGGGTGAGGACCGCCAGGTGTCCTCGCGGATCGTGGTGGACGCGCTGCTCACTCTCGACGACGAGGGGGCAGTAGGAACGCTCGTGGCCGTCAACGGCCGGTACGAGGTGAGCGGCAAGATTGCCACGATGGGTGCCGGGACCATCCGGCAGAAGGCGACCAAGATCCTCGACGAGTTCTTCGGTCGCACGGCCGCCGAACTGGGTGGCCGCTGATGCCGCTGCCTGCTTTTACCCTGCACCGGCCCAGATCGGCCGCCGACGCGATCGCCCTGCTCGACGAGGACTGCCTGGCCTACTCCGGCGGAACCGAGTTGCTCATGGCGATGCGAATGGGCTTGATCCGGCCGACTGCGCTCGTCGACCTGAAGCGGATCGACGAGCTGAACACGATCACGCTGGGAGCCGACCGGTTGTTGATCGGAGCCGGAGCCAGTCACGATCGTGTCGCCGGAGATGCGCTCGTCGCGGAGCACGCCGCTTTGTTGGCGACGGCCGAGCGTCTCGTGGGAAATGCTCGAGTGCGCGCACAGGGCAGCATCGGGGGCAACATCTGCTTCGCCGAGCCCCGGTCCGATGTGGCGACGGTCCTTGTGGCACTCGACGCGACGGTGCTGCTGCAGAGCGCGTCGTCGCGACGTTCGGTACCGGCGACGGAGTTCTTCCTCGGCCCGTATTGGACGGCCCGCGAACCAGGCGAGCTGCTGACGGCGATCTCGATCCCGCTGCCCGCGCCGGCCGGCGTCTACCTGAAGTTCCAGACCGTAGAGCGGCCGACCGTTGCGGTTGCCGCGGTAGCACTCCCGGAAGGCGGTTATCGCATTGTCGTCGGCGCGGTGGGTGATCTTCCGGTGTCCGCCGACTACGCCCAGCTCACCGCTGTCGATGCGGCCGACCTGGCCGCGCGGGTGGAGCCGGTGTCGGATCTGACGGGCAGCGAGCGGTACAAGCGGCACGTCACCGAGGTGTTCGTGCGTCGTGCTGTCGCCGCACTGGCCGGTGGGCGATGACAACTTCCGAACACCTGAACGTCACCGCCGAAATCAATGGCGTCAACGTCACCGAGTCGGTGGAGACCCGCGCAACGCTCGCGCAGTTCCTGCGCGAGCAGCTCGGGTTGACCGGTACGAAGCTCAGCTGCGAGATGCAGGTCTGCGGTGTCTGCTCGGTGCTCGTCGACGGCGAGCCGGTGAGCGCCTGTACGTATTTGGCCGCCGACGTCGACGGGCGGCGGGTCGAGACCGTCGAGGGGCTTGCCAACCCCGGGGGACTGCACCCGCTGCAACAGTCGTTCGTCGACAACTTCGCACTGCAGTGCGGTTTCTGCACGCCCGGATTCCTGATGATGGCGACCGCCCTGCTTCGGCGCAATCCCGATCCGTCCGAAGAGGACGTCAAGGAATACCTCGACGGCAACATCTGCCGCTGTACCGGCTACGAGCCGATCGTCCACGCGGTGCTCGACGCCGCCCGGACCATGCGGGGCGCGACATGACGGCTGACCGGCGCGTCGCGGGGCAGTCTGTCCAACGCCGCGACCTGCTCGAGAAGGTCACCGGGGCGGCCGACTACACCGTCGACATCACTCCGCCGGGATGCCTGCACGCCAAGGTCGTCCGGTCGCCTCGTGCACACGCGCTCATCCGCGGCGTTGACTCGTCGGCCGCTCTGCGATCGCCCGGCGTCGTCGCTGTGATCACGTCGGCCGATCTCGGCGGGCTCTTCCCGCGATTCGGCCACATCGTCCCTGACCACTGCATCCTCGCCATCGACAAGGTGCGCTACTACGGCGAGCCGGTCGCCCTGGTGGTTGCCGAAAGCGCGCTGGCTGCCGCCGACGGTGCCGATCTCGTCGAGGTCAACTATGCCGACCTTCCTGCGGTCATGACGGCAGCGGCCGCGCTGGCCGACGGCGCGCCAGTCCTGCACGACCAGGACTACGGCGCCAGCGGCGACGAGTCGTTCGCCGAGATGGCAGCGACGCCTGGTCAGTCCG
>JAOPWD010000377.1 GCA_025965875.1 Pseudonocardiales bacterium | reverse complement strand
CGCGGTCGACCTCGTGTGCGCGCCGGTCAGCGTCGTCCATCGTGGCCGGCAGCGTCGGCAGAGCATCCCGCACCCACGCCGGCACAGAACGTTTCGCCTGCGCGGCAAGGCAGATCTCGCTGGCGTAGCGATCGGCCAGACGTCGCAACGGCGCGGTCACATGCGCATACGGCGCAGCGATCCCCGCATGCAGTGGTTGCTGCGGCCGCGTCCCGTCGAACACCGTGTAGCCAGCTCCTCGAAGCAGCGACGCGGCGTGTTCCATCAACGCCATCTGGCGGGCGTTGCCGCCGTCGAGCGCGGCCAGGACATCGCCCGGCGCAGCTCCCTGTGGCCACGCCACACCGAGCGCGCGGGCCGCACGTCGCAACGCGGCCACGGTGCTGTGACTGGCCGGCGGCACAGTGCGCAAGATGCCGTATCCGGCGTCGAGCATCAGCGTCGCGGCGCACATTCCCGTGAGGACGGAGATCTCGGCGTTGTAGGACTCCACCGGCAGGTGGGGCCGCACCGCCATCGTCCAACCGTGCTCCGCATCGCCTGCCACCTGCTGCTCGGGCAGGTCGAGGTTGATCGCGTGTCTCTGTCGGGCCAGCGCGATCCGCAGCGTGCCCACTTCCGCCAGGAGCGCGATCGCGGCGGGCAGGCTGCCGTCGGTCATCGACTTCTGCACCGCGACGTAGTCGAGTTGTGCGCGGCTGCGTACGCGCGCTCGGCGAAGGTCGACCGAGGTCACGTCACCGGTCGCGTCCAACCGGATCCGCCAAAGAACCGCGTGGCGCACCTGGTCGGGTAGCAAGCTCGCCGCGCCTTCGCTGAGTGACGGCGGGTGCAGCGGAACGCGCGTATCCGGGAAGTAGAGGGTCTCGCCTCGAGTCTGGGTCTCGGCGTCGAGCGCAGAGCCGGGACGGACGAACGACGCGACGTCGGCTATCGCGTAGCTGACCAGGTAGCCGTCGGCGTCCGAAGCGAGGTGGACGGCCTGGTCGAGGTCGCGGCTGCCCGCCGGATCGATGGTGACGAACGGGATGTCGGTCGCGTCGTCGAATGCGGAGTCGACCCACGAAGCCTCGGAAACTGTCTCTGCTGCATCGGCCGCGTCGGCGAGCGCGGCAGACGTGAAATCGCCGGGCACCTCAAGCTCCGCGCGCAAGGCGGCGAAGTCGAGAGGTGCACCGGCGATTCGGTGCGAGACCATCAGCGGCTGGCGGTGGATCCGTCAGCTCACTCGGCGATCGCTAGCGCGAGGCGCGCTTCGCGGGCGCCTTCTTGGCGGCCGCCTTACGGGCGGGAGCCTTCTTGGCCGCTGCCTTCTTGGCCGGAGCCTTCTTGGCCGCCGCCTTCTTCGCGGGCGCCTTCTTGGCCGCAGCCTTCTTCGCGGGCGCCTTCTTGGCGGCGACCTTCTTGACGGCTGCCCGCACTGCCTTCTTCGCGGGCGACTTCTTTGCGGCGACCTTCCTGACGGCTGCCTTCACTGCCTTCTTGGCCGGCGACTTCTTTGCCGCCGCCTTTCGAGCAGGGGCTTTCTTTGCCGCGGCCTTCTTGGCCGGAGCCTTCCTTGCAGGTGCAGTCATTGCGGTTGCCTCCTCGGCAGGTGTCAACGAATTCGCATCCGTTGCGATCAAGTGGACGATGCTGCACGTGCAACCGTCAACACGCCACGCCGCTTTAGTTGCATGCGCGCGAAGTCGCATGCATGCACGTCATGACACCAGCACACCGCTCGACTGCTCAAACACCCTTATGAACTAAGCGCTTTCTCGCAGTATGTCGGCTACGCAGGTTCGCACGCTTGCATCGCCAACAAAAAAAGAAATCTGGTCACGCGTTGTGACGTTTCGCTGCGCGATGGGTTGCAACGATCGTCGTCGTCGGACTACGGGCACGTTGCACCGACCGTCATCGTAGATCGATGCACACGCTGTGTTCGTCCTCGACTGAGCCTTGCTGGATTGTTACCCACCCCGAAATCCTTATGAAATAAGGGAATCTGTCGAGTAGCCCGAATCCCCTTGTTCATAAAGATGATTCCTACTCGGCCCGTAACACTGCGCCGATGTGCTGACGGACTGCGCGGTGGCTGGGGTAGGCAGCGAGCACGTTGGCCACGAGCACCGCAATCGGCACGACGAGCAGCAGGACCAGCACGGCCAGCGGCGCCACGTACTGCACGGGTGTGCGCTCCGCGACCAACCGCCACACGGTGCGTCCCAGTGCGATGCCGAGCGGAATGCCGAGGACCAACCCGACGACTGCCAGCGTGGTCGCCTGCCAGGCGACCGTGGTGCGCACCTGCTGAGGCGTCAGCCCGAGGGCGCGCAGCACGGCTATGTCGTGCCGGCGCCGGTGCACGGCCGTGGCCAGGGTGTGGCCGACCGCTCCGATCGCCAGCACGGCCAGAAACACGCCCAACAGGCTCGGCAGGCCCCGCACCGTCTTCAGATTCGCGACGTCGGGCGGTGACGTGGGGATTTCCAACCCCAGCGGGCTCTTTGCCTTCAGTGCGGCAACAGTCGCCGCGACGTTCGCTCCGTCCTGGAATCGGACGAGGAAGAGATGGAACTTGAAGTAGCCGCTGGGATATAACTGCGACATCGTGCGCCGGGTCAACCACGCGCCTTCGTCATAGGCGGTGTGCGGTCCCGGAGGGACGAACGTGATCCCGGAAACGCGCAAGGTGACGGTCCGCTCGCCCTTGACCTGCAATCGTTGGCCCGGCGTGGCGTGCAGATCACGCGCCGTGCGTGGGCCAAGAGCGATCTCGTCGTCGGCCGTGGGCGCCCGGCCGTCGAGGGACACCGTGGGCACACCGCCCTTGATCGGACTCAACTCCCACGCCTCGGTCGACGTAGTACCCATGCTGATCGGCACCAGCCGGGAGTCGTCGATGCCGGCGACTTGGGGTTGCGCTGCGAGCTCGGTCAGCGACTTGGCCGCGGGGACGAAGTCCGTCCCGTTCTGACCGAGGAAGCCACCGGCCTGGTACGTCTGGCCATAGCGTTCAGGGGTCTGGACCGCGTCGTTCAGCCCGGCGTGGAATGTCGTAGCTGCGACGACTCCGAGCACGCCGGCGATGGCGCCGACCAATGCCGGCCGGACCGGGATCGCGGTCCTCCCCCGCCCGGGCTCCAACGCGAGCCGGGTGCCCAGGGTCACCGGCACCGGCAGCCCGAGCCGACTCGCCAGCGCCGCCACCGATGACCGGTGTGGCGCCAGTCCACCAGTCCGATGGCCCAGGGCACTCACCGCGGCGACATACGCGAGAAGCAGTGCGAGGACGACGAGCATGACGGCGCCGGGCAGCAGGACTGCCCAGTCGGCATGCCGGCCGGGGTATGGCTCGACCTTCGCACCGACGCCGATCGGGAAAAGTGACGATGCCGCGATCGCAGCCGCGACCGCCGCGACTGCCGCGCCGACTGCGGCGAGGGCCGGACCGCCGAGCGCGGCCAGCACCGCCTCCTGGCGGGTCATCCCAAGCGCGCGCAGGACGTCCAGGTCGACGACGGCCGATGCGGCGTAACGCACGATCGCCTGGCCCACGATCAACAGCGCGGCAACGGCCGCGACGAGCGCGAAGACGAGCAGGGCGTTGCGTTCGAACGACGTGGCGTTGGTGATGTGCTCGCCGCCCTCCACCAGGTTGACGACGTCGAGGTTCTTGCCGGGGTGCAACCGCTCGAGGTCGGCACGGAAGCGGGGCAGATCCGCAACGCCGTTGCGCAGGCGGACGAGTGAGTTGACGACCTCCTTGCTGGGGTCGGTGCCGATCATCTCGGCGCGATAGCGCTGGTAGAAGGCGTACGTGGGCACGAGGCTGGCGCCATCGCCACCGCCGAACTCAAAGATCCACGGTGGGGCGCGGCCCGTCCCGACGATGCGCAGCGTTTGCCGCGGTCCCTTGGCCACGCTCGGATCCAGTAGTTGGGTATTGGCTTGCAGGGCGGCGTCCACCTGCGCGGCGGTGAACAGCCGGGCCGTGACGGTGTCGCCCACCTTCTTGTGGTACTTGGTCAGGAAGGGCTGCGAGGCGATTGCCTCATCGACCCGCGAGTTGTCGAAGAGCCGGCCGGTGAAGGCGACCGGTCGCTCGACCGCGGTATAGAAGTCGGCGTTCGCGCTGGGGAACGAAAGATCGTCTCCAAGAACGCCGTCCACGCCCCATGCCGCCTGCAGCGAGAATTCGCCAAGTGCCTCGACCTCGGGCAGCGCCTTGACCTCGTTCCAGTCGAACCCGGGCTGGTTGGGCAGGACAATGGCCGTCGCCGGCAGCGTCACCGCCCGGAGCCGGTCCAGTGCGCTGCCGTTGCGGCGGGACCCGGCGCACACTGCAAGCACGAGGCCGCCGGAGAGTGCGAGAAGCAGGCTGAGCACAGCCAGGGAGCGACCTCGCCGGCGCAGGTCGATCCGCAGCCAAGCGACGACGGCCCTCATGTCGCGGCCGCTGCCGTGCAGTCGAACTGCGCGAACCGCACGCCGTCCTGGAGCGTGCGGTCGGTCGCAGCAGGGCTCACAGCGACAATGCAACCCCCGATGAGCGCCATGCGCGAGGGCATTAACACCGATTCCTCGGGGGTGCTGGCACACCCCGGTACAAGGCGGCGGACGAGCCAGCCTCTAAGCCGGATCCTGTCCCCGGCGCTCGCGCGCCGGGTGACGGCCATCCATCTCGGCCTGCCGTTGCCGACAGGCTCTAGCGATCTACCCGCAGACTCGGGCGGGCCGCCCTCAAACGTCTGCGCAAATCACCTTGTTGCCAAGGTGATTCTTCTCGATCTTGCTCCAGGTGGGGTTTACCTAGCCGCTCCGGTCACCCGGAACGCTGGTGGTCTCTTACACCACCGTTTCACCCTTACCAGCACGCGTGCGCGCCGGCGGTCTGTTTTCTGTGGCACTGTCCCGCGGGTCGCCCCGGGTTGCCGTTAACAACCACCTTGCCCTGTGGAGTCCGGACTTTCCTCGGCGGGATCCGGAGATCCCGACGCGGCCGTCCAGCCGGCTCGTCCGCCGCTGGCCAAATTCTACGCGGAGGTCACTATTCTCGATTTCTCACCGCGACTCGGAGGTGCCCGATGCCCCAACCCACCGGCGACGAACTGACGGCGGTGCGCGACCGGCGCGCCGCGCTGCGCGAGAAGTACCTGCGCCCCATCGACGAGCGTCCGGCGAGCACAGCCCGCGGCGTGCATCATGCGGCGTTCATCTGCAAGGACGTCGAGCAGACGATCCGCTTCTACCAGGACTTCCTCGGCTTCCCGCTCGTCGAACTCGTCGAGAACCGCGACTACGCGGGTTCGAGCCACTTCTTCTTCGATATCGGCCACGACAACCTGCTCGGCTTCTTCGATTTCCCGGGCCATGACCACCCGGACTTCCGCGAGACGATCGGTGCGTTGCAGCACATGGCCATCTCGGTGTCGGGTGAGCAGTTCGATGTGGCCAAGGCGAAGTTCGACGAGGCCGGGATCGAGTACCTAGGGCCGGACCGCGGCGCTGACGACAGCCTGTACTTCCGCGACCCGAACGGGCTCGGCCTCGAGCTGTACCACGAGAAGCTCGGCGCCTTCGAGGGGACACAACTGCTGCCCGACGCCGGTCGATAGCCTCCCCGGGTGCACGGGGCGGCGGCAGAGACACTCGCGATCGTCCTGTTGGCGCTGACTCTCGCTGTCGCTGTGCTGCGCCCCCGCGGGCTCAGCGAGGCGGTGGTAGCGGTGCCGGCCGCGCTTGTGCTCGTGGCCAGCGGTGTCGTGCCGCTCGACGCCGCCACCCAGCGGCTGCGTGAGATCGGGCCGACGGTCGGCTTCCTCGCCGCCATCCTCGTGTTCGGCCACCTGTGCGCCGAGGCGGGTGTGTTCGACTACCTGGGCTCGCTCGCCGCACGTGCCAGCCACGGCAGTGCGCCACGCCTGCTCGTGCTCGTCGTAGTCATCGCCGCCGCCGTCACCGCCGTGCTGACACTCGATGCCACGGTGGTGCTCCTGACCCCAGTGGTGCTGACTACTGCCGCCCGGCTGGGTGTGTCTGCCCGGCCGTACGCGTACGCCTGCACCCGGTTGGCCAACAGCGCGTCGCTGCTGTTGCCGGTCTCGAACCTGACCAACCTGCTCGCGTTCACCGCGTCCGGCCTGTCGTTCGGGCGCTTCGCCGCGTTGATGGTGCTGCCGTGGCTCGTCGCCTGCGCTGCCGAGTGGCTCGGCCTGCGGCTGTTCTTCCGCCGCGACCTGTCCGATTCGGTCGCCACGCCGGTTCAGGACAGGCCGCCGGCGCCGCGGTTCGCGTTGACAGTGCTGGCGGTGACCGTCGCTGGATTCGTCGTCACCTCGACATTGCACATCGCGCCCGCCTGGGCCGCGGTCGCAGGCTGCGTCGCCCTGCTGGTGCCGCGTGCGGTGCGCCGCGACGTGCATCCGATGCGCCTGGTCGGCGAGGCGAGCCCGGGCTTCTGTGTGTTCGTCCTCGCGCTCGCGGTCATCGTCGACGCGGTGACGCGGCACGGCCTGGCTACCGAACTCGGCCGGCTCGTGCCGTCCGGGACGCAGCTGCCCGCGTTGCTCCTGCTGGCCGGACTCGCCGCCGTGCTCGCGAACCTGGTGAACAACCTGCCCGCGACGCTGGCGCTGATCCCGCTCGTGGCCGGTAGCCCGGCCGCCGTGCTCGCTGTTCTGCTCGGCGTCAATATCGGCCCGAACCTGACGTACGCGGGGTCCCTGGCCACGCTGCTGTGGCGGCGACTGCTGCTCGAGCGCGACCGGCCGCGAGCGGCGGAGTTCCACACTCTCGGAGCGCTGACGGTGCCGCCGATCCTGCTGTTGGCGACCGTCTCGCTGTGGGCGGCGCTGCGCGTGGTCGGAGTCTGAGCGACCGGTACTGCTCGCGCCCGACGTGTTAGATCCGCGTGCGCGGGCGGGTAGGTCTCGACCAACCGCGGACGCAGGTCCGGGTCGGCAGAGAGGCTTGTGATGAGTGCGACAACGTCCGTCCGACACGCGGCACGCAGTCCGCAGATGAAAGGTCTCGCGCGTCTGGGCCTGGCTGCCCGGGCCACGATTTACCTGCTCATCGGCTGGCTGGCATTGATGTTGGCTACCGGGAAGCGGCACGGTGAGACCGACCAGCGCGGTGCGCTCAACGAGGTCGCCCGGCACACCGGCGGCGAGATCCTGCTGTGGGTGATAACAGCGGGGCTGGCCGCATACGCGTTGTGGCGGCTGAGCGAGGCCGCGTTCGGGGCGGTCGGCGAGGGCAACAAGAAGGGACCGCGCATCCAGTCATTGGTCCGGGGTCTTATCTACGCGTCCTTCGCCGTCAGCGCGTTCAACCTGGTGACCCACGCGCGCCAGCAGAGTCAGGTGCATCAGCAGCAGACGTGGACGGCCAGGGTGATGAGCCATACCGGCGGCCGCTGGGCGATCGGCATCATCGGTGTCATCGTCATAGTCGTAGGCCTGATGCTCGTCGTGGAGGGCCTGACCCATAAGTTCGAGAAGCACCTGGACCTGAATCGGATGAGCCCGTCCACCCGCCGCGTCGTCCGGCTCCTGGGGACCGTGGGCACGGCCGCTCGGGGTGTCGTGTTCATGGTGGCCGGGTTCTTCGTGGTGCGCGCCGCGTACGACTTCGACCCGAACAAGGCGCGCGGTCTGGATGGCGCGCTGCGGTCCTTGGCCGACAACTCCGCTGGGCCGTGGCTGCTCGGCGCCGCGGCACTCGGACTGATCGCCTTCGGTGTGTACGGCTACGCCGAGGCAGTCTGGCGCAGGACCTGACATGCGCGCCGTCGACCTGCCCACGCACTCGACCCGGTCCAGAGCTGACGCGCCGGGCCCGTCAGTCGGTTATGCGGCCACGCGTCTCGTGCTTGGCGCCGTGCTGCTGTGGGCGGTGCTGGCCGGCGTCGGCTACGTCCTGACCCACGCGCTCACCGACACCGCGTTCTACGACTGGGACGGCTGGGTGAACCGTTGGTTCGCCCGGCACCGTAGCGGCACCTGGAACACCGTTACGCATCTCGTCACGTTCTGCGCAGAGACGATGACGGTGATCGGTGTGGGGTTGGTGTTCTTCATAGGTATGCGCATTGTGCTGGGTCGATGGCGTGAATCGCTGTTCCTGGCGGTCGCGCTGTTGGGCGAGGTCACGATCTTCGTCTGCACGACCTTCGTGATCGACCGCAACCGGCCCCCCGTCCCGCACCTCGATGGCGCGCCGCCGACCTCGAGCTTCCCGTCGGGGCATACTGCCGCGTCCGTCGCGCTCTACGTGGGCTTGGCCGTGATTGCCTGGTTCTCGTCGGACCGCGGCTGGTTGCGCAAGCTCGCCTTGGTCGGCGCCATTGCCGTGCCGGTGCTGGTTGCGCTTTCCCGTCTGTATCGCGGCATGCACTACCCGAGCGATGTGATGGCCGGGGCCTTGCTGGCCGCGGTGTGGCTGGCGATCTGCGCACGGGTGTTGCTGGTGGACCGTCGATGAGGCCCGCCGTTGTCTGCAACCCTTCGGTCGTGGACGACATCGACCAGCTGCGCAAGGCAATCAGCGTTCGCTGCGCGACGGATCCGCTGTGGTTCGAGACGACGCCCGAGGACCCGGGGGCCGGCCAGATACGCCAGGCCCTCGACGCCGGCGCCGACCTCGTGCTGGTGTGCGGCGGCGACGGCACGGTGGCCGCATGTGCCGGTGCCTTGGCCGGGACGGACGTCGCACTGGCGCTCGTGCCGGTGGGCACCGGCAACCTGCTGGCCCGCAATCTTGACCTGCCGCTCGAGATCGAGCCGGCGCTCGACGTCGCGTTCGGCCCGGGTCGGCGGCAGTTGGACGTCCTCGAGGCTGGTGACCGGCGGTTCGTGGTGATGGCCGGCCTAGGCTTCGATGCCGCGCTGATCCGTGACACCGACGACGACAGCAAGTCGAAGGCGGGCTGGCCGGCCTACCTGGCCGGCGCGGCCCGTGCGGTACGAGGTACACCGCATGTGCAGTTCACCATCTCGGTCGACGGCGCTGCGGCTGTGCGGCGACGCGCGCTCGGGGTGCTGGTGGGTAACGTGGGTCAGGTGCAGGGTGGCCTGCGGTTGCTGCCTGGCGCGCAGCCCGACGACGGCGTCATCGACGTCGGCGTGCTGATGCCACAGACGTGGCGGGACTGGCCGGTGCTGGTGTTGCGCATCCTGCGGGGGCGCCCCGACGGCGGCCGGCAGGCGGAGATCCTGCGCGGCCGACACGTCGAGATCTCGGTCGACCAGATGGTGCCGACCCAGTACGACGGGGAATACGCCGGCGAGGCGGCGCAGCTGTCGGTGCGCGCCCTGAGTCGAGCGATCACGGTCTGCGTCCCACCGTCGTGAAGCCGTTGACCGCCCCGGAGAAGGCGCCGGCTCGTTTCGGCGCCCGCACGATCCTGGCGTTCGTCGCGGTGTTCATCGCTGCCGTGCCGTTCGCGATCGTCGTGGCCCTGGTGACGACGTCGTCGCGGTCGTTGTTGCGGGTGGACCGCGGCATGGCCAACGGGCTGCACCGATTCGCCGGCGAGCACCCTGGTTTCGCCACTGCCATGCGCACGATCAGCAATATCGGCTCACCCGTGGCGTGGTGGATCCTGTTGACTCCGGTGTTCGCGTGGCTGCTCTACCGGCGGCTGCCCCGCCTGGCCGTGTTCGTCGCCGTCACCTCCATCGGCAGTTCGCTGTTGAATCGGGCCATCAAAGCGGCCGTCGACCGCACCCGTCCGCACCTCGTCGACCCCATCGCCACCGCGGCGGGCAAGTCGTTCCCCAGCGGGCACACCCAGTCCGCGGTGGTCGGCTGCGGGATCCTGGTACTCGTCTTCCTGCCGATCGTCCACCGCCGCGCCCGGCCCTGGCTGTTCGCGGCAGCCAGCCTCGTCGTGCTGCTCATCGGCTTCTCGCGCATCGCGCTGGGCGTCCACTACTTCTCCGACGTCATCGGCGCGATCCTGATCGGCCTGGCCTGGCTACTCGCGATGACGGCGGCGTTCTCGGTGTGGCGCCGCGAGGAGCGCAAGCCACCGGTCGAACTGGCTGAGGGCCTCGAACCCGAGCAGCGGGACCGTCTGGCGCACGGTCCAGCAGACGGCGCCCCGTCGGAGTAGGGCTATGGCCCGACGAGGCCTTCGACGAAATCGTCCGTGTGGTTCACGAGTCGCACCGAGCAGTTCCCGTCGGCGTAGTAGTCCACGATCGAGATGGAAGCCGTATTGAGATACATCCGGAACAGGCTCGTCGGAGGCGCGTCGAGCGCCAGCCGGATCAAGGTCTTGATTGGTGTCACGTGCGTGACCACGGCGACCGTCTGGCCGGGGTGCGCCGCGATCACCGCGTCGCGCCCGCGGCGCACCCGGCGTCCTACGGCAGCGAAGGACTCGCCGCCCGGCGGTGCGACATCCGTCGAGGCCAGCCAGTCCGCCAGCTCGGCCGGCTGATCGCGCTGCACCTCGCCGAACGTCTTGCCCTCCCAGACCCCGAAGTCGACCTCGGCCAGATCGTCATTGGTCTCGACGGCCAGCCCGAGTCGGGCTGCGATCGCCTCGGCCGTCTGCTGGGCCCGGCGTAACGGTGAGCTGACGACGGCCGCGACGCCGCCTGCCTCGCCGAGCTTTGCGGCGAGCTCGCCGGCCTGCCGCACCCCCATTGGGTTGAGCGGCAGATCGTTGCGGCCGGAGAAGCGCTTCTCCAGGGAATGATCCGTCGCCCCGTGCCGGATCAGGATCAGCCGGGTCGGCTTTTCGTCGGGCAGCACCCACCTCGCTGGGGCAGTCGGCGTCTCCTCGACCGCCGGACGGGCTCGCGGCGAGATGCCCGCGGCACGGTCCATGGCCTCGTTGGCCAGCCGGTCGGCGTGCGTGTTCCGCGCACGCGGCATCCACGCGAACGTGACCTCGTCAAAGCGGCGGACCAGGTCTGCCGCCTCGCGGGCCAGCGGACGCATGTCCGGGTGCTTCACCTGCCACCGCCCGGACATCTGCTCGACGATGAGCTTGGAGTCCAGCCACACCGACACCCGGCGCGCACCGAGCTCGGCGGCAGCCCTCAGCCCCGCGATCAGGCCGCGGTACTCCGCGACGTTGTTCGTGGCGACGCCGAGCGACTCGGAGCGTTCGGCCAACACCTTGCGGGTCTGCGCGTCGAGCACGACCGCGCCGTAGCCCGCGGGCCCGGGATTGCCGCGCGAGCCACCGTCGGCCTCGACGATGACGTGCTCGACGGTCGGGGTCACAGGCCCGATTCGGCGGTGCGGACGAGGACCCGGCGGCAGTTGTCGCAGCGCACGACCTCGTCCGGCCCGGCCCGGCGCACCGAGGCCAGCTCGCTGCCGGACAGCTCGATGCGGCAGCCCTCGCAGCGACGCTGCCGCAGCACGGCGGCCCCGACGCCACCACCGTGCTCTCGCGCCCGCTCGTAGAGGGCCAGCAGGTCCTCGGGCAGCTCGGCCGCGATGGCGTCGCGTTCGATCGATCGCTCGGCCGCTGCCGCGTCGATCTCGGCGAAGACCGCGTCGCGCGACGTCGCCAACTCGCTGCGTTCGCTGTCGAGCACGTGACGCTGCGAAACCAGCTGGGCCAGCGCGGTGTCGGCCTCCTCGCGCTGCTCCATCACCTCGAGCAGTTCGTCCTCGAGCGTCGACTGGCGACGGGCGAGCGTCGTGATTTCGTGCTGCAGCCCTGTCAGATCCTTCGCGGGCAGCCCGCCGACCTGCAGGCGCTGCTCGTCCCGTGCGGCCCGGGTGCGCACGGCCTCGACCTCGTTCTCGAGGCGACGCTGCTCGCCCGCGATGTCGCTGATCCGGGTCTCGGTATCGACGATCGCGTTGTGCACGGTAGCGCCGCGCTCGTCACGTTCGGCGATGGCGGCGATCTCTGGCAACGTCGACCGACGGTGCGCCTGCTGGGCCAGGAACGTGTCAGCCGCCTGCAGGTCGAGCAGGCGCAACTGGGCGGGTGAGCTCAAAGTGTCTGCGGTCACTCGGTGGTTTCACTCGATTCAGGAGACGGGGCATGCAGCGTCCAAGGATCGGTGACGCGGCGCGAGACTCGAACCTCCACCGTAGTGCCGAGCGTTTCGCGCAGCCGAGCCGCCACGGCATCCAGCCACGGCGCCTCGGTGGCCCAGTGTGCCGCGTCGACCAGCGCCATGCCGTCGCCGCCCCGTTCGGTGACCGCCTCGACGGCTGGGTGGTGCTTCAGGTCGGCGGTCAGGAACGCTTCTGCGCCGGCCCGACGGGCGTCCTCGGCCAGCGAGCCGCCTGAGCCGCCGCAGACGGCGACGGTGCGCACGAGACGCTCGGGATCCCCGGCCGCCCGTACTCCCCCGACGGTCGCAGGCAGCGTCGCCGCCGCGTGCGCAACGAACTCGCGCAGCGGCACGGCCCGGGCGAGCTCCCCGACCCGGCCGGTCCCCCGCCGGCCGGGTACCGGCCTAGCGGCGAGCAGGTCGAACGCCGGCTCTTCGTAGGGATGCACCGCATGCAGCGCGTCGACGACCGCGCGCCGGCGCCCGACCGGCACGACCATCTCGACCCGCGTCTCGACGACCTGCTCGATTTCGCCGACGCGACCGATAGTGGGCTGTGCGCCGAGCCGTGGCCGGAAGGTGCCGATCCCCTCGACAGTCCATGCGCAGCGGTCGTAGGCACCAATCGCGCCGGCGCCTGCCGCAGCCAGCGCGTCGATGAGGCGCTGCGCGTCCGACGTCGGCACGTAGACCACCAGCTTGTCGAACGGCTCATCGGCATGCGGCTCGAGCGGGCGCAGGGCCTGCAGCCCGACCCGGTCCGCCAGCGCGTCCGATACGCCGGGGTCGGCAACGTCGGCGTTGGTATGTGCGACGAAGTGGGCGACGCCGCCGCGAATCATTCGATGGACCAGTGCACCCTTGGCGTCGTCGGCGGGCACGCCATGCACGGGCGTCAGCAGCAACGGGTGGTGGGTGATCAGCAATTGCGAGCTCGTGCTCAGCGTTTCGCGGATGGTCGACGGCACGGCATCGACGGCGAGCAGCAGTCGCTCGACCGATTCGGCCGGATCTCCGCACACCAGCCCGACGGCATCCCACGACTCGGCCCAACGCGGGTCGAACCACCCGTCGAGCACAGCGATGATGTCGGCGAGCCGCGGCACGTCCGCGAACCTACCGCGCCCGATGAACCACAAGCTTGCCCGGATGCGTGACTATGGTGGGCAGACGATGCTGGGAGGCGTTTCGCGATGTTGTTCTTCGACGGTGCACTCGGTCTGATCTTCCTGGGCGTGTGGATCTTCTGCATCATCGACGTGATCACCACGCCCGACAACCAGTGCCGCAACCTGCCCAAGATCGCTTGGCTGTTCATCGTGATCCTGCTGGTCGACATCGGCTCGGTCGCGTGGCTGGTGGCCGGCCGCACGTGGAACGGCGAACCACGCCGCCCGCTCGCCGGAACCCCGGCGCGACCCGGGCAGCGGCCAAAGGCGTCAAATCCTGACGACGACGAGGAATTCCTCGCCTCGCTGCGTTCCCGGGCCGAGGAACAGCGCCGCGCCCGCGACGCACAGCCCAAGGACGAGCCAGAGCGACCGCTCGACGAGGCCTGACCTCAGTCCGGCGGCCCGAACACCGGAACCAGATCGACCCCCGAGTCGGCGAGCAGCAGGACCTCGTCGTCGGCCTGCAATACGGTTTGCCCGCGCACCTGCACCAGTTGCCCGCCACGGCTGACCATGCTGATCCAGGCCGTTTCGCCGACGTCGAGCCCGCTGATCGTGCAACCGTCCGCTGGGGAACCGGGCCGCACGAAATAGCGACGCAGCCCCTCTGGCTCGTCCCGAAAGCGCATACCCAGCGCCCACGGCTCCGGCTCGACCACCCGCATCGGCACATTCAACAAGCGTGCGACCGTTGGCACCAGACCGCCCTGCACGACCACCGAAATCAGGACCACCACGAAGATGACCCGATAGATGCGCCCGGCGTCGGAGACCCCGCCGGTGAGCACGAAGGTCCCCAGCGCAATCGGCACCGCACCCTTCAGTCCGGCCCACAGGACGAACGCCCGTTCGCCACGGCGCAGCTTGATCGGTGCGAGCAGCAGCCCCACCAGGAGTGGGCGCACCAGCAGAATGAGCAGCGCCGCCAACGCCAGCCCGGTCCACAACTCCCCGTGGTGCAGCACGTCCTTGAGCGAGATGGTCAGGCCCAGCACGGTGAATACGACGATCTCGGCCACTGTGCTGAGGCCGGCGGCGAAGTGCTCGATCTCGCGCTTGTACGGAGCCCTCGCGTCGCCCACGATGATCCCGGCCAGGAACACCGCCAGGAAGCCCGATCCGTGAGCAACCGCAGCCACCCCGTAGATCAGGCAGGCAAAGGCGATCGTCTGTACCGGATACAGGGCCGCGTTCGGCAGTGGCACCCGCCGCATCAACTGCAGCAGCAGATAGCCACCCACCGCACCGATCGCCGCGCCGACCACCATCTGCAGGGCGAACTCGCCGGCACCGTCGACGACGGCGTGCACCCCGCCGCCCGTCGCACCCAGCAGGCTGACCATGAGCGCGATCGCGACCGGGTCGTTGGCGCCGGACTCGCCTTCGACGATCGTGCCGGTACGTCCAGCGATCTCCCGGCGGCCGAGGACCGAAAAGACGACCGCTGGGTCCGTCGGTGCCAGAGCCGTGCCCAGCAACATCGCGGACAGCCAACTGAAGCCGAACAAGAAGTGCGCGAGCAGCGCCATCCCGCCTGCAGTCACCGCCGTGCCTGCTACGCCGATCCAGACGACGGCCCCGGCCGCTTCGCGGAATCGGGACCAGCCGATGTGCATGCCGCCGTCGAAGAGGATCACGACGAGCGCAATCGTCACCAACCGTTGATCTATCTTGATCGGGAGGTCGCGCAGCGACGGGAAGATGTCGGACGCGACGGCCGCGGTGACCAGGAAGAACGCGGGTGCCGGTACGCGCACTCGTTCACTCAGCCGGTTCGAGAGCACGGCGAGCACGGCAGCCAACGCGACGATGGCAACGGCAAACCCGAACGGTACGACGTCATCCATCGCCAGAAAGCTACCCGCCGCTGACCCCGGCTATGGCCTGCACGGGCGTGCGGCCCTGACCGAGTGTGCAGACCCTGGTGTCGTCGAGCTTCTGGCGGTTCAGGTACAGCGTCGATGCGGTGACCTGCTGGCCGGTCGACGGCGTGGTGTTCGTCGTGCTCGGCAGCGGACCGACAAGTTGGAAACGGACGATCTTCGTGAACTGACAGTTCGTGGCGACCGATTCGATGCTGAACTCGACCGGGGGTTGCGTGGTGTCACGGTTGATGTGGTCGAGGCCGCCTGCACCGGTTGAACCCTCCACGAGGTCGATGCGGCCGTCGTGCTGCACTTTCGAGTCCTTGTTCTGCGCATGCAGGTGACCGGCGTTGGTCTGCCGGATCTGGCCAGGCAGGTCCTTGGTGAGCTGGTCTGCGGCCACCGGTTCATGGGTCGCGAAGATGTCGAACTGCTCGGTGGGCGAGGCGCCTTTGACGGCATCGTCGACAGCAGTGTGCTCGAGGCGGCGCACCACCGCGCCGTCGTTGGACCCGTAATCGGCGCTCCCGCCGTAAACCCGCGGATCGGGCATCGCGCCGATGGTGAGTCCGTAGATCGAGAGCTGCTGCGCGGTGACGGCGATCGAGCCGCCGACCCCGTTGGTCTTGGTGCCGACGACGGTGACGCCGGGGATCGAGCGCATCACGTTGACCGTCTCCGGTGAGTCGTGGTTGCCGGCCAGCCAGATCATGGGCGTCGTTTTCGTAAGCGCGCGCAGCTGCCCGAGATACGCCGGCGTCATCTCCGCCCTCGTGCCGAACTCGGACTCGTCGCCGGTGTTGACGATGAGGGCCACGTCGAAGTTCGCCGCGTACTGCGCCACGAGCGGGTACGTGCTGGCCAGGTGCATGTCGGAGATGAACATGATGTTGTAGGACGTCGGCAGACTGGCCGTCTGGTCGATGTTCTGCTGCAGCTGCGACTGGATGCCCGCGATCGCGTTGATCACGTCGAACGCTTTGGACCGCTGGGTGTAGTACTGCGAGAGCTGTCCGGGGACCAGCTGCAGGGCGGCGAGCGTGCCGGTGACGCGCGATTGCTTCACCCAGTGCGGGTTGTAGCTGACGACCCCGTAGGCACCGAGTAGGACGATCACCCCGAGTGCCGCGGCGAGCTGCCGGAAGCGGTGCAACCACTCCCCGCCGGACAGGGCCTCGTGACGGAGGAAACGCACTGCGTAATTGACCGCCGCCGCCGCGGCAAGGCCGAGCAGCAGGCCGATGAACGCCTCGCCGGCCAGCCACAGGACGATCGACAGGACCTGGTGGGCAAGCTGGTCGCGCAGGCCGGTGACGTAGGTCTGGCCGTTCTGGGTGGCGGCCGCGCCCAACTTGACGACGTCGACGTTCTCGGGGCTGATGTGCGCGCCGATCGGCAAGCCGTCGACCCGCTTGAACTCCCAGCTGCCGAACGTGGTGTCTGCGCTCAGCCCCGATCGGGTGAGCAGCGTCCCCTCGATCCGGAAGTGCACCCCGCCGGCAGTTGCGCGGTACGGGAACAGATGCAGCAGGGCCGCAGCTCCGGCAATGGGCAGCCCGAGGCGCAGCAACCACCGCATGAAGAAGGCGGCCATGTTCTTTGCTGCGCGCGCTGGGTGATCACGCACCACATCGGCCGTCGCACGCCACCGCCGCTGGCCCGCCAGGTTGAAGCGTTGCCGGAGCGACGCCGTGCTCTCACGGTCCGGCGGGTCGAACGGCAGTTGCTCCTGGCCGGGAGTCAGATTCCCCCCGTCGTCCGGGCCGTTCGTAATGTCGTCGATGCTTCGATTATGCCAACCGCGACGCTACTGTCTGCGCATGTCTGACGTTCCCGCTGAGTCGACGATCATCGAAGGCCACGTCGTCCACACGAAATCCAACGCCCTGCAGATCACGTTCCGCGACGGTACGGGCGATCCGTTCGCCGTGGGCGTGCAGGGTGCCGGAGACGGCAAGGGCAAGAGATTGGGCGTGCTGTTCGGGTTCAAGAACGCGGCGCTACGTCGACGGGCGGGCGGGTGGACCCTGGCGCTGGCAATCGATGCCGGGATGAACTGAGGTGACGAGCCCGGCGAGGCTCGCCGCCACCCGCGACGGCTGGCATCGCGTGGCCGAACACGTCCTCGCCGCCGGGGAGTACGCCGATACCGGCGAGATCTCGCTGCGGCCGGCGCCCAGCGGATTTCAGACCACGCACCAGTTGGCCGACGGGCGCCAGCTGAGCGTCGTCGGCACCGAGTTGGTCGTCACGGCGAGCGGGTCGACCCGTTCGACCGCATTGACCACTGTGCGTGCCGCGGCTGCGTTCGCCGGGGTAGCTCCCGGCATGCCGTCGTCGGTCTACCCCGCGGCCACGACGCTCGACCTCGACGTGCCGCTGCAAATCGACGAGGAGTCCGCGCAGGTGCTCGCCGGTTGGTACGAGTTGGGCGACGCGGCGCTGCGCCGATTCGCTGCCGCCGTCGACCCGGCCGTGGCCGCGGCCGATCCGATCCTGTGGCCCGAGCATTTCGACGTCGGTATCACCGTCGACGATGTGGACTACGGCGCCTCGCCGGGCGACGACGCGATCGCCGAGCCATACGTCTACGTCAGTGCAGCCGCCGACCGTAGGACGGCTGACCCGTTCTGGAACGCGCGGTTCGGCGGCTACCGCACGATCCGCGACGTCGATTCGATCGACGACGCGATCGCGTTCTTCCGCACCGGCCGCGACCTGCTCACCGGCTGACCTGCTCGCCTCCATCAACGACGGGCCCTACACGAACTGACGCGCGCTTGCGCTTGAGGTCGGCGGGATGTTGTGGTTGATCCGGAACACGTTGTCGGGGTCCCAGGCCCGCTTGACCTGGCGCAGGCGGTCCCACACGTGCGCGCCGTAGGCAGAGCGGACCCGGTCTGTGTCGTCGCCGGCGAGGAAGTTGACGTAGGCCCCGGACGTAGCCGGCCCGACGGCCGCCCAGGTCTCGCGGACCCAGGCAGTATTGGGCGCGTCGTGCTCCGGCTCGAACCCCGCGCCGATCACGTTGACGGCGAAGGCCGCGTCGCGATGACCGATCGCGCCGGAGGTGTTGGTCGCCGCCGCACCGCCGAGCTGGTGCAGGTGGATCTGGTCGAAAGGCGTCGGCATGCGTCCCGCCGCCGCGACGAGCTCGGCCTGCAACCCGGCGCCCAGTTCGGACAGGTAGCCCGACTTCCAGTAATTGCGCTGGCCGTGCGGCGCTCCACCGTCGAGCATGCCCTGCAGGACCCGGTAGGGCATCGGTCCGACCGCGTCCGCGTCGGGCGGGCACGACGCGCGTAGCGGTGCGAGCACTGCCTGGCCGGCGTCATGGTCGCCGACGTGGCAGAGCACGATGGCGAACGCCGGTTGGAACTGCAGTGACTCGGGGACGAACGGCGCCGGTGGCGCGGTGAGGAACGCGGCCAGAGTCGTCATCTCCTCGGGTACCTCGGGCACCCATTCGGCATAGGCAGCCAGCACCTCGGCCGCGCGGTCGCCGCGGTAGAGCATCAAGCCGCCGAGCACCGTGCTCACCGGGTGGCCTTGGAACGTGAAGCCGGTGACCACACCGAAGTTGCCGCCCCCGCCGCGAAGCGCCCAGAACAGGTCGGCGTTCTCGCTGTCGCTGGCCACCACCGTCTTGCCCTCGGCGGTGACCACCTCGGCCGAGATGAGGGTGTCGCTGCTGAACCCGTACGCCCGGACCAGCCAGCCGATGCCGCCGCCCAGGGTGAGCCCGCCGACGCCCGTAGTCGAGACCAGTCCGCCCGTGGTCGCCAGCCCGTGCTCGGCTGCCGCCGCGTCGAGCTGCGCCCAAGTGCACCCGCCGCCGGCCCGAATGGTGCCTACCGACGGATCAACCACGACGTCGGAAAGTTCACGCAGGTCGATGACAACGCCGGTGTCACAGACCCCGCTGCCGGCCACGTTGTGCGAGCCACCCCGCACCGCGAGCGGCAGGTCGTGATCCTGGGCGAGCCGGATGGCGGCGGCCACGTCATCCGCCGTCCGCGGACGGACGACCAAGGCCGGATAGCGGTCGATCATGCCGTTCCAGACGTGGCGCGCAGCGTCGTACTCGTCGGCGTCGGGACCGATCACCGCGCCGCTGAATCGGGCGGTGAAGGCCGCGATGTCCGTGCTGGACAGTTCCAGATGTGCCATGGCAATTCCCCCTGTAGTCCGTTGGTCGAAGCCAAGAGTGACGCGGGTGAGCGGCAATGTCTGCGACCAGCGCCCCGCACGTGTGCGACCGAAGTCGCACAGGCCGGCGGCTAGTACACCCGCGGCCAGGTGATGTCATGCAGCCGCTCGGGGTCGAGCAACACGACCTCGTCACGGCCGGTCGTGACGAGCTGCTCGTCCTTGAGGTCGCGCAGGATCCGGCCGACGACCTCGCGCACCGTCCCCGCATAGTCAGCGAGCTCCTGCTGCGATAGGCGAACCACGAGTCGAGCCGTGCTGGGATCACGCATGGCGAGGTCGAGCAGATGCCGCACGACGTTCTGGCGCAGCGACGAGAGCGTGGTGTGGGCGAGCGCGCTGATGTACGCCGAGGCTCGCTCGGCAATGTCGACCAGCAGGACGTTGGCCAGGGCGACATCCTCCCGGGCGAGGGCGCGCACGGTGTCCAGGCGCAGCACGAGCAACGAACTATCGGTTATCGCCTGAACGGCGAGATTGGCGATGGGGGCGGTGAAGATCCCGGTGGCGCCGACAATGTCGCCGGGGCGCATGTAACGGACGGTCAGCTGGCGACCTGCCGGGGAGTTCAGATAGGTGCGCAGGAACCCGTCGATCACGACGGCCACGTAGGCCTCCGTGCTACCGAATCGCATGACCGTGCCGTCAGCAGGGACGTCGAGGAATGTCGAGCCGTGGGTGAGCTTGTCCAGCGTGGCGTCCGACAGCGTGGCCAGGCGGCAGTGCTTGAACGCAGTGCGGTACCGATCGGCGAGCATGTCCACCCCCGCTGAACAAGTCGCGCTGAGCGTAGCCGAGCCAGCGGTGACGGATTGTGACCGTGCCGTCGGTGGTCACTCGTCAGGCGGTTGTCCCGCCAGGCCCGCACCGCACAGCCGGCGGAAAGGCCTGTCAAAGAAAAGCTGGTCAGACCTGTGAACCAGGCGTTAATATCGTGGACGGTTGAGGCAGCAGCCGGTCCAGAAACGCGGGCCTAGCAACACGGTCCTCGTTGAGCACCAGCTCGAACTGGACAACTCGGTGATCGTTCACGATCGGTGATCACCATGGTTATCTCGCTCAGACGGGCGCCATTACGCGTGTTGTCTTTGGTCGGGGCGACCCGGCGGCCCCGACGGCCGATCCCGCAGCTCTCGTCCGCTCAAGCCGCGGGCGGACCGTTGCGACGAGTCACGCCCAGCCTGGTGTCGAGCGCCCAGTCCTCGTTGATGTGCTGGTGGGTCGACGAAATCAGGAACGCAACGGCGTCGGCGGATCCCGTGTTGGCGGTGCAACTCGATCTGTACGAGCGGCGGATCTCTCTGCGGGGCCGGGTCGACAACAAGAACGTCGAGGTATTGGCCGATGTCACGGCCACCTTGATCGCACTCAACCCGGGCGATAGCACGGTCGACATCAGCGGTGTTTCCGTCATCGACGCCGCCGGAATCGCCTGCATCGCGAACCTCGGCAACGAGCTGGCCGCAATCGGCGCGGATTTCAAGGTCGTGGGCGCGGCAGCCAGGCAACGCCGCAGATTCGGCAGCTTCAGCAGGCTGCGAGAGGCGGCCTGAAGCTGCGCCAGCCAGGACACACGTTGGCGTGCTTGCCCCCAAGCCACCACCTCCACAGACCCGGCCGGTGCCTCAACCCCAGGCGCCGGCCGGGTCGCCATTCCGTACCAAACCCAAGCGGAGCCGCGTGAATTTGCCCGGTACCTTTCAGAGAAGTAATTCTCTGTCTAAGCAATAACACAATTGATCAGTTCGGCTCGCTAATTCTGCCTGAGTGCGTCATCATTCTGCGTAGATGTCGACGCCGGCTTAGCTTCGTGGCGGCATTCAGATCCGATCGGCTCAACAAGTAGCCGATTGGCTCGAGTAGTGGCTGACATCAATTGCCGTCGTCGGGGGGCGAGGCTTTGTGTTGCGCAGTCATGGGGAGGAACTCGATGGCTATCAGGCGTACAGGCCTAGGCCCGCTGCCCGCTCGGCGCATCTTCAGCCACCCGATGTCGAGTCTGAGATATTCCGGAGCCCGCGCCATATCTGCTAATTCAGCCTGCACACAGTCACCCATGGCGATTAGCTCGATCCGGGATTTTCCATAATCTCTGATCACCCGAGCTGGTGTTGGCGCGGAACCCCCGACCACGTCATCACCTAAGGCACGGCCGGCACCTAAACAGGATGGTGCTGGTCCGTTGCCTAATCCCCATACTTTTTGACATCCAACGTCGTGGCACTGGCTGGTGGGCGCTACTGGGATCGAACCAGTGACCGCTCGGGTGTAAGCCGAGTGCTCTCCCGCTGAGCTAAGCGCCCTGTGGCCTGCCGCCGGCGGGCCCGGCCCAGGGTACCGGCCGATGGACGCGCGATCGCGCCGTACCGTTGTCTGGTGCTGAGGATGCTGCGCCAACCCCGCTACGCGGCATTGTCCGTCCTCATGCTGCTGGTCGCCGCCGTGTGCGTGCTGGCGGGCACGTGGCAGATCGTGCGCCTCGAGGGCAAGGTCGGCGCGAACGACGAGCTACGGCGCAACGCGCATGCCGCCGTAGTCCCGGTGGCCAGCGTGCTGCCCTTGGTCGGTGGCCACGGGGCTCCGCCGCGCCAGCACAAGATCCAGTTCCGCACCGTGCAGCTCACCGGCAGCTACGACACGGTGGACCAGGGCCTGGTTCGCCAGCGCACCGTCGACGACACGACCGGGTATCTCGTCCTGACACCGTTGCGGACGGCCGATGGCACCCTACTGGTCGTGCGCGGATTCGTCCCCGATTCGGCTTCGACCGTCGCGGCGCCGAAGGTTCCTGCCCCGCCGAGCGGGACCGTGACTGTCACTGCACGCCTCCAGCCGGGCGAGTCGCGCCACGACCAGGCCGCGCAGCTGGCCAACCACCAACTCGAATCAATCAACCCCGGCGACCAGGCAGCCCGGATCGGCGCTCCGGTGTTCGACGGCTACGCCGAGTTGTTGAGCGGCCAACCGGGCACAGCGCGGCTCATCGCGATCCCGGAGCCGGACCTGTCCAACCCGGCGGGCGGCGCTATCGAGCCGCAGCACATCGCCTACATCATCCAGTGGTACCTGTTCGCGCTGCTCGCGCTCGCCGCCCCGGTCGCGATGGTGCGCGCCGAGACCCGGCAACGCGACGACCGCGACTTCGATGAGGCCCGCGGCCCGGCGCCCGAGCAGACGCCGGACCCGCCCGCACAGGACCGCGCGGCCAAGCTCGCCGACCGCTACGGCCGCACCGTGCGCCGATGAAGGCCGAGCAATGGGATGAGCGCTACCGCTCGACCGACCTGGTGTGGGGGACGCCGCCGAACCGTTGGGTCGAGCGCGAGCTGGCCGACCTGGCGCCGGGCCGCGCTCTGGACCTGGCCTGCGGCGAGGGACGCAACGCACTGTGGCTGGCGGTCCGGGGGTGGCAAGTCAGCGCGATCGACTTCTCCGCGGTCGCCCTCGACAAGGGCCGTGCCCTGGAGTCGCGCCAGGCTCCCCCGACGCGGGTCGATTGGGTCCACGCCGACGCGACGACGTACCGCTGCGCCGAGCACGTCGACCTGGCGCTGCTTTGCTACCTGCAACTCCCGCGCGCCGAGTGGCGGGCCGCGCTGATGCGAGCGGCCGACGCTCTCGGTTCGGGTGGCACGCTGCTGGTCATCGGCCACGACTCGACGAACATCGCCGACGGAGTGGGCGGCCCGCAGGACCCGGCGGTGCTCTTCACGGCGGCCGACGTCGTCGCTGACTTGGCCGGCACAGACCTGGTGATCGAACGCGCCGAGGCAGTGCACCGGCCGGTGGACGGGGCGGACCGTCCCGCCGTCGATGCGCTCGTCCGAGCCCACCGGCGCTAGCGGCGCCACGGGTGATCACCTCACGTTGGGTGATCGAGCCGGGCCGATAGCGCCCGCACCAGACGCGAGTTGATCAAGGACGGCCGGTTACAGCTTGGCGATCGCGTCGCGCCAATTGTCGGCGTTGCGGCCCTCGCCCGGCCCATTCATCTGTGCGAAGCGGACGATGCCGTCCTTGTCGACCAGGAACGTGCCCCGGTTGGCGAAGCCGTTGTCCTCGTTGAAGACGCCGTAGCTCTTGGCCACGCCGCCGTGCGGCCAGAAGTCCGACAGCATCGGGAACTCGTAGCCCTCCCGCTGACTGAAGATCTTCTGCACGTACGCCGAGTCGACGCTGATCGACACGGCCTGAACGTCGCCGTTCTGGTAGGTCGACGTGTCGTCGCGCACCGCGCCGAGTTCGTCGGTGCAGATTCCGGTGAACGCCAAAGGGTAGAAAATCACGAGCACCGAGCGCACGCCGCGGGACGAGGACAGGGTGAACTCCTCGTTGTTCTGGTCGCGCAAGGTGAAGTCGGGGGCCTGCTCGCCGACTTCGATCACCGCTTGGCTCCCATGGACTTGCGTGACGTCAGTCGGGCAGCCGACCACTCCGTGCCCGCCGTCGTGATCGAGGTCTGCGACAGCCCGGCCACCGAGGACGCCTCGGCGATGTCGGACGGCTCGACGTACCCGTCGCGACCCCGCTTGGGCGTCAGCAGCCAGATGAACCCGTCGTCGGCCAGTGGCCTGATCGCGTCGACCAGCAGGTCACCCAGGTCGCCGTCGTCCTCGCGGTACCAGAGCAGCACCACATCGATGACTTCGTCAGAGTCCTCGTTGACCAGCCCGGTTCCGACGTGGCTCTCGATCTGACCACGCAATTCCTCGTCGACATCGTCGTCGTAGCCAATTTCCATCACGACCATTTCGTTCTGGAAACCCATCCGCTCCGCAACACCCGGTCCGTTACCGGACGGTGAGCTGGTGCTCACGCGACATCCTCCTGAGGTTCGATCGGTCTACCAAACAGCATTACTACGCGGTAACTGTCCACTTGACCCTAGCGGCTCGGCTTGGTGGACACTGGAGGGCGTGACACGCGACCGATTCAACATTATTACCGACGGCCTGCCGAGCCAGTTGCCGGACATCGATCCCGAAGAGACCCGGGAGTGGATCGAATCGTTCGACGCGGCGGTCGACTCCGACGGCCGCCAGCGCGCGCGGTTCCTGATGCTCAAGCTGCTCGAACGGGCTCGCGAGCGCCAGGTCGGGGTGCCCGCCCTGCGCAGCACCGATTACATCAACACGATTCCGCCCGAACGCGAGCCGTGGTTCCCGGGCGATGAGGACATCGAACGCCGGATCCGCGCCTACATCCGCTGGAACGCCGCCATCATGGTGTCCCGGGCGAACAAGAAGGTCGGCGTCGGCGGGCACATCGCCACCTACGCCAGCGCGGCGTCGCTGTACGAGGTCGGCTACAACCACTTCTTCCGCGGCAAAGACCTGGCCAGCGGCACCGGCGACCAGATCTACTTCCAGGGCCACGCCGCCCCAGGCATCTATGCGCGCGCCTTCCTCGAGGGCCGGCTCACCGAGCGCCACCTCGACGGCTTCCGCCAGGAGAAGTCGCACGCCCCCTACGGCCTGTCCTCCTACCCGCACCCGCGGCTCATGTCGGAGTTCTGGGAGTTTCCGACCGTCTCGATGGGCCTGGGCCCGATCGGCGCCATCTACCAGGCCCGGTTCAACCGCTACCTGCATGCCCGCGGCCTGGCCGACACCTCCAACTCGCACGTCTGGGCTTTCCTCGGCGACGGTGAGATGGACGAGATCGAGTCGCTCGGCGCCATCGGCGTCGCCTCCCGCGAGGAACTCGACAACCTCACCTTCGTCATCAACTGCAACCTGCAGCGCCTCGACGGACCGGTGCGCGGCAACGGCAAGATCATCCAGGAGCTGGAGTCCTACTTCCGCGGCGCCGGCTGGAACGTCATCAAGGTCATCTGGGGACGGGACTGGGATCCGCTGCCGGCCCGCGACGGATCCGGCGTGCTCGTCAACAAGATGAACTCGACGCCGGACGGTCAGTTCCAGACCTACACCACCGAGTCCGGCGCCTACATCCGCGATCACTTCTTCGGCGACGACCCGCGGCTGCGCAAGATGGTCGAGGACATGTCCGACGACGAGTTGCGCAAGCTCTCGCGCGGCGGGCACGACTATCGCAAGGTCTACGCCGCCTTCCAGTCCGCGCGTGAGCACGTCGGCCAGCCCACCGTCATTCTGGCGCACACCATCAAGGGTTGGACGCTGGAGAGCTTCGAGGGGCGCAACGCGACCCACCAGATGAAGAAGCTCACCAGCGCGGACCTGAAGGCGTTCCGTGACCGGCTGTACCTGCCGATCTCGGACGAGGCCCTCGCCGCCGACCTGCCGCCGTACTACCACCCGGGCGAGAAGTCCGACGAGATCCAGTACATGAAGGAGCGCCGCGCGGCACTCGGCGGCGCGGTGCCCAAGCGGATCGTGCGAGCCAAGCCGCTGACCCTGCCGGGCGAGGCGGCCTACGCCGAGATGCGCGGCGGGTCGGGCAAGCAGCAGGTCGCGACCACGATGGCGACGGTCCGCTTGTTCAAGGACCTCATGAAGGACAAGGAGATCGGCCAGCGGTTCGTGCCGATCATCCCGGACGAGGCGCGCACGTTCGGCCTGGACGCGATCTTCCCCACGGCCAAGATTTACTCGCCGCACGGGCAGGAGTACGAGGCTGTCGACCGCGACATGCTGCTGTCGTACAAGGAGTCCAAGACCGGGCAGATCCTGCACGAGGGCATCAGCGAAGCCGGCTCGATGGCGTCATTGACCGCGGCAGCGACGTCGTACGCGACGCATGGCGTGCCGATGATTCCGTTCTACATCTTCTATTCGATGTTCGGTTTCCAGCGCACCGGCGACCAGTTCTGGCAGCTGGCCGACCAACTCGGCCGTGGCTTCGTCCTCGGCGCGACGGCCGGCCGCACGACGCTGACCGGTGAAGGGCTCCAGCATGCCGACGGGCACTCGCCGTTGCTCGCCTCGACCAACCCGGCGTGCGTCACCTACGACCCGGCGTACGCCTTCGAGATCGCGCACATCGTGCGGGCCGGACTCGAGCGGATGTACGGCATCGGCTCGTACGGCGCGCCGCAGTCCGACCGCGACGTCTTCTACTACCTGACGATCTACAACGAGCCGATCAACCAGCCCAAGGAGCCGGAGAGCCTCGACGTCGACGGGCTGCTGCGCGGCATCTACCTGTACTCCCCTGCGCTCGGTGTTCAGGGCCGACCGCGGGCGCAGGTGCTCGCCTCCGGTGTCGGCGTGCCGTGGGCGCTCGAGGCGCAGCGACTGCTGGGCGAGGAGTGGAACGTCGACGTCGACGTCTGGTCGGTCACGTCCTGGAACGAGCTACGGCGCGACGCGATCGACTGCGAGCAGCAGTCGCTGCTCGACCCGGCCGAGTCGCCTCGGGTGCCGTACGTGACAGAGAAACTGGCCGACGCGCCCGGTCCGGTGGTGGCGGTGTCTGACTACATGCGGGCCGTGCCCGACCAGATCGCCCGGTGGGTTCCCGGCGACTACACCTCGCTTGGCACCGACGGCTTCGGTTTCGCCGACACGCGCGGTGCGGCCCGCCGGTTCTTCCACGTCGACGCCCAGTCGATAACCGTCGCCGTACTGGAACAACTGGCCCGCCGCGGTGAGGTGAAGCCGGACGTGCCGCGCGAGGCCATCGCCCGTTACGAACTGCACGACGTCAACGCAGCCGGCGCCGGCAACACGGAGGGCTCCGCGTAGCCGCCCAACCTACTCCCGCTTTGCACCTTTCAGCGCCCCGAATTCCGCCGATTTGGGGCGCTGAAAGGTGCAAAGCGGGGGGTTGACGTGCGTCAGCGGGTGAAGCGGCAGGTCAGTAGCGAGCGCCGACCACCTGGGCGCCGAGCGGGTCCAGGTCGGCCAGGTCCTCGTCGCTGAGGCTGACGTCCAGCGCGGCGACGTTCTGCTCGAGCCACTTGATCCGCTTGGTGCCGGGGATGGGGACGATGGTGATGCCCAAGCGGGCTGCCTGGCCGTGTACCCAAGCCAGAGCGACCTGCGCGGGGGCCACACCCTTGCGAGCGGCAACATCGGCGACGGCGTCGGCGATGGCCTGGTTCGACTCGCCGGCCTCGCCCGCGAAGCGGGGGTTGCGGCCGCGGAAATCCTTGCCGCCGAGAGCGGTTCGGTCGACGGTGCCCGTGAGGAAGCCGCGGCCGAGCGGCGAGTACGCCACCAAGCCGCCACCGAGCTCGCGTAGTGCATCGACGACTGCCTCCGCATCGCGCGTCCACAGCGAGTACTCGCTCTGCACGGCGGCGATGGGGTGCACGGCGTGGGCGCGGCGCAGCAAATCGCTGTCGACCTCGGACAGCCCGAGGTGGCGCACCTTGCCCGCAGTGACGAGCTCGGCCATCGCGCCGACGGTCTCCTCGATCTCGGCGTCCTGCGCCGGGCGGTGCAGGTAGTACAGGTCGATCACGTCCACACCCAGTCGCAGCAGCGACGACTCGCACGACCTCGCCACGTAGGCGGCCGTGCCGCGCAGCCTGCGGTCGGCCTCGCCGCCGGAGCGATCGATGCCGAACTTGGTGGCCAACTGGACCCGGTCGCGGCGATCGTGGATCGCGCGCCCCACGAGCACCTCGTTGTGGCCGCTGCCGTAGATATCGGCGGTGTCGATCAGGGTGACGCCTAGATCGAGCGCCCGATGGATCGTTGCGATCGACTCGTCCCAGTCCGTGTCGCCGTAGAACTCGCTCATCCCCATACAGCCGAGCCCTTGCGCCGAGGTCGTCAAGTCACCGAGGTTCACAGTCGGAATGGTCATGCCACAAACCTATGCCGGGCGACTGTGCGTTATTCAAGTCGGCGACGCTGTTGCAGCATGAACAGCAGTGCTAGGGACGGCACCACCAGGACGAGCGCCACGACGGCCACGACGGTCAGCGCGGCCAGCGTCGGACCGGGCGCTGCGGCCGACGCGATGGACACGTGGTCGCCCAATAGATACGGGTATTGCGCCGCTCCCCAGCCGATGAGCACGGCGCCGACGGCCAGCACCGCGAGCACTCGCACCATGCGCGGCTGCGCCCGGCGCAGCGCGACCAGCGCGGCCAACCCGGCGAGCACCGAGACGATCACGAACGCGAGTCCCTGGTGCAGCAGGTGGCTGTAGAGCCGGTGCGCATCGCTGCGCAGGACGAACAAGCCGACGATCGACACGGCTCCGGCCACTGCGGCGGCACCCAGCGCGCGACGCCGCGCCCAGGACTCGAGATCCGGCTCGTCGCGCAGCCGGGCGTCCTCGGTGAGAAACACCGCCGCCAGGTAGGCGCACACCGTCACCGCGAGAATGCCGCCCGTGATCGACGTCGGGTTCAGCCAACTCGTGACAGCGTCCCCGTTGCCCCCGGTCGGCACCCGGCCCGACGCGATGCCACCGGCTACCGCCCCGAAGCAGAACGGGGTGACGACCGACGAGACGGCGAACACCGCACCATTCACGCGCTCCTCTGCCGTCCGGCCCGACACCTTCCGGAACGCGAAGCCCGAGCCCCGAAGCACGATGCCCAGCGCGGCCAGACCGAGCGGCAGGTAGAGCGTCGTCATGATCGCGGCGAACGCACTCGGGAAGGCGGTCCACATCACGACCAGGCAGTAGATGAGCCAGGTGTGGTTGGCCTCCCAGACCGGCCCGATCGATTCGTCGATGAGCTGTCGCGGCCGACGACCACGTTCGACGCCGCCCGCGGTGAGATCC
Source organism: Pseudonocardiales bacterium (assembly GCA_025965875.1). GTDB lineage: Bacteria > Actinomycetota > Actinomycetes > Mycobacteriales > Jatrophihabitantaceae > QHCC01. Next base: position 16,594 of record JAOPWD010000377.1, on the reverse strand, counting down.
CAAAACCCCGCGCCGAAGTCGGCCCCGCCGAAGATCGCGTACATGACGACGCCCCCGAACAGCACGAGGGCGATGAGCGTGCTCATCGTGTGCTCGCTACGGCATCGGGCCCGTACGGGACGGCCACGTCTTCGCCTGCTTGCCATCTGCGGTGCATCTCCCGCAGGACCAGCACCGCGCCGACCGCCACGCCCACATAGATGACCACCGCGCCGGCGAAGAACGGCCAAAGGTTGCCCGACGTTGCCACCGCGTCATGAGTCAGCAGCAGCCCGACGACGGTCCACGGCTGGCGACCCACCTCGGTGACCACCCAGCCGGTCTCCAGCGAGACAATCGCCACGACACCACTGACTGCCGCCGCCCGCAGGAACCAGCGGCTACGCGGCAGGTCATGGCGCCGCCACCAGACGACGCCGAACCACACGGCCAGCGCGAACAGCAGGAACCCAGTACCCACCATGACGTCGAAGGACAGGTGGACGATGCTCACCTGCCGGTCGGTCGGTCGCACGCCGGCGGGAATCGCGTCCAGTCCCTTGATCCGCGTCGCCGGGCTGAAGCCGGACAACAGTGATGCGGCGTCGGGAATCGGGAGGCCGTACCGCAGCTTGCCGTTGATCAATACGCCGCCCAACGTCTCGGGGACGTGGTCATCCGTGCGCGACAAACCTTCGATGGCGGCAAACTTGGCCGGCTCCTTGTGGAACACCTCGCGGGCCACCACGTCACCGACGAAGATCTGGATCGGCATCGCGACCGCTGCCACGGTGAACGGGATCAGAAAGCCAATGCGGTGATACCGGTCACGGCGGCCTTTCATCATCCCGATGGCGTACACCGAGGCGACACAGAACCCGGCGACGATGTAGGCCGCTATTAGCATGTGTAGGGCCTCGAACCAGAACGCTTGGTTGAAGATGACCGCCCACGGGTCGACGTCGACGACGCGACCATTGCGCAGCGTTATGCCACCCGGCTGATTCATCCAGGCGTTGGCCGCGACCACGGACGCCGTGCCGCCGACGCCGGACAGCGCAACCGGCAGGCCGGTCCAGAAGTGTGCCCACGGCGGGAGTCGGTCCCAGCCGTAGATGTAGATGGCGACGAAGATCGCCTCAAGGAAAAAGAAGATTCCTTCAATCGCAAAAGGGATTCCGTATGCGGCCCCGAAACGGCCCATCAGCCCGGGCCAGAGCAGGCCGAGCTCGAAGGACAGCACCGTTCCCGACACCGCGCCGACGGCGAACAGCACCGCGGCGACCTTCGACCAGCGCCTGGCCAGCAGTAACGCCTGCTCGTCGCCGTACTTGATGCCGCGGTAGTTCGCGATCATCATGATGACCGTGAAGGCCACGCCGAACGGCACCAAGATGATGTGGAAGCCCAGCGTGAAGGCCATCTGCTCGCGCGCCGGCAGTAGCTGGGACGGCTCGGCGCTCGCCAAATGCTGCCCAGCAAGCGTGACGATCACTGGTCCCATCCACCATGCCTACCCCAAGCGGGCAGCAATTGATTGGACCTTCCAGGTCAGGTCGCGGACCCGAACCTGGCTTCGGTCAACACGACCTACTGCCCTGCGCCGCGGACTGTTCGCCGAACCGCGTCGGAGTCGACCTAGCCCGGTTCAGGAGTCTCGGTCAGCGCGGTGACCGTCACGATTGGCAAAACGAGGATGCAACCGGATTACCGATCAGGGCGTGCGGCAGGAGCGGTCGAACGCCACAGGATCACTTCGCCGCCTCCCTCGACGATCACGGCAGCATCGCGGATCCGGACGCTGTCGCCCATCGTCAGCTCCTGGCCCGCGATGTAGACGATCCCGCGGGTGACGTACGCGTGGACAAACGGCGCGGCCGCCAGCTCGAGCGCTTCGGCAGGCACGAGCACCGTGAACTCACCACCGGCCACGGCCAGCGGCGGCCTGTCCAGCAGGTAGTCCGACGCGGCGGCGGCGCCGAGCAGGACCAGCTGTACGAACCGCAAGTGCTCGGTGTCCGAGGCGTTGCGCTCGATGTGCTCGATCCCGGAGCCGGCCGATTGGAGCAGCGCCATCCCGGGCGCGACGAGCTCCACCTGTCCGGCAGTGTCTTCGTGGCGCAGCGTGCCCGCCAGCACCCAGCTGACGATCTCGACGCCGCGATGCGCGTGCCGACCGAACCCCGCGCCGGGTGCAACCATGTGCTCATCGACCGCGATCAGCGGCCCGAACGCGGTGTTGGCCGGGTCGTAGTGCGCAGCCGAGGAGAAGCAGTGTCGCGTGGTGATGCCGGGCTGCACGGTCTCGTATCGCGCGGCCGCCCTACGTGCATCGATCACGGCCGCGCGCCGTGATCAGCCGTCCAGGCAAGGAGATCCGGCATGGACCAGCTGTTGACCACTGACTCGACCGGCACACCGCAGCGGGCCGCCCGCTCACATCCGTAGTGCTGCCAGTCCAGCTGACCCGGAGCATGCGCGTCGGTGTCGATGGATACGAGGCAGCCCGCCTCGACGGCCAGGCGCAATAGCCGCTTGGGCGGATCGAGCCGCTCGGGCCGAGAATTGATCTCGACCGCGACGCCGAACTGGGCACAGGCGGCGAAGACGAGCTCGGCGTCGAACTCCGACTCCGGTCGGGTGCCCCGCCCGCCGGTGACGAGCCGCCCGGTGCAGTGCCCGAGGATGTCGGTGTGCGGGTTGCTGACTGCCGCGACCATGCGCGGCGTCATCTCCTTCGCCGGCATCCGCAGCTTGCTGTGCACGCTCGCCACGACGACGTCGAGACGAGCGAGCAGCGACGGCTTCTGGTCCAGCGTGCCGTCGTCGAGGATGTCGACCTCGATGCCGGTGAGAATGCGAAACGGCGCCAAGTGCTCGTTCAGCTCGGCGACGACGTCGAGTTGCTTCTCCAGACGTTCGGCCGACAGCCCGTTGGCGACCGTCAGCCGCGGCGAGTGATCGGTGAGCACGAGGTAGCCGTGCCCGATGTCGCGGGCCGCGTGCGCCATCTCGTCGATCGGTGAGCCGCCGTCGGACCAGTCGGAGTGCGTGTGACAGTCACCGCGCAATGCTGCGCGCAGGGCGGCCGTCGCCTCGTCGAGCGGAGTGTCCTCTGTGGCTTCCAGCCGCCGCAGATACACCGGTACCTCGCCCGCGAGTGATTCGGCGACACAGCGGGCCGTCACGTCACCGACGCCGGCCAGCTTGGTGAGCGTGCCGGCCTCGACGCGCGAGGTGAGCTCGTCGGCGGCGAGGCCGTCGATCACATTCGCGGCGTTGCGGAACGCCTTGACCCGGTAGGTCGGTTCACGTGCGCGCTCGAGCAGGAATGCGATGCGCCGCAGATCGGCGACAGGATCACGTGACGCAGCCACGGTCTCACCGTAGCCACTGAGTACATGGCAGGCTGCACGCGTGAGACCGGCGCTTAACGAGGACACGATCCGCCGCATCGAACATGCGACGGGCCGCCTCGCCACAGCCAGCGTTGCACGCATGGACGAGGAGCTCGCCTGGTTCCGCGAACTGCCCGCCGACCAACGCTCCTGGGTCACCCTGGTGGCGCAGGCTGGCGTCCAGTCCTACGTCGACTGGCTGCGCTCGCCCGACGACGTCCTGCGGCTGACGGGTGAGGTATTCGCCGCCGCGCCGCAGGCGATGGCCCGCTCGGTGACCCTGCAGCAGACCGTCGAGCTGGTGCGCCTGACCATCGAGGTGGCCGAGCAGAACCTGCCGTCGCTCGCCGGTGCCGCCGAGGCCGACGTCGTGCTCGAGGAGCTACTGCGCTTCAGCCGCGAGATCGCCTTCGCTGCCGCCCGCGTGTACGCGATGGCCGCCGAGGCGCGCGGCGCGTGGGACGACCGGCTCGAAGCGCTCGTCATCGACAGCCTGGTGCGTGGCTCCGGGGTCGGCGATCCCCTGCCCAGCCAGCTCGCCGCCCTGGGTTGGAACGCCACGGGCGCGGTCGCGGCCGTAGTGGGGCCGGCCCCGGACAAGCCGGCCGCCGAGGCCCTGATCGAGGCCCATGCCGTCACGCGCCGGCTCGGCCTGGACGCGATGGTCGGCGTGCACGGCGCACGGCTGGTCATCGTGTTCGGCGGCGCCACCGACCCCGTCGCCGCGGCGCACAGCCTGGTCAGCGTGTTCGGCGACGGCCCGGTGGTGATCGGGCCGGTCGCCGATGTCGCCGAGGCCAGCGCGGTCACCCGTGCCGCGCTGAGTGGCCTGCGGGCGGCACCCGCGTGGCCCGGCGCGCCGCGCCCGGTCAGTGCCGAGGCGCTGCTACCCGAACGCGCGCTGGCCGGAGACACCGAAGCCCGCGACGAGTTGATCAAGACCGTGTACGACCCGCTGGTCATGGCCGGCGACGTGATCGTCGAGACGGTCAGCACCTTTCTCGACAGCGGCGGCTCGCTCGACGTGACCGCCAAACTGCTTTTCGTGCACGCGAATACGGTGAAGAACCGACTGCGGCGGGCGAGCGAAATCTGTGGCCAGGCGCCTACCGAAGCGCGCGGCGCGCTGACGCTGCGAATAGCGCTTATCATGGGTCGGCTCGGCGAATTGTCTTGAACGGACAACCGGTCCCGCGACATTTCAGACATTACCGGCGAGTAATTGTGGCCGAGCGACAATCATCGGGGCGCAACGTTGTTCACGTGAACCTCGCCCCCGTGCCGCGGACACGGCATCGTTAGCCATGTGATCGCCGTATTCGCACCCGGCCAGGGTGCCCAGTCGCCCGGCATGCTCGCTCCGTGGCTGGAACTGCCCGGTGTCGCGGAACAGCTCGCCGCGTTCAGCGAGGCCAGCGGGCTCGACCTGGCCCGTCTCGGCACCACCGCCGATGCAGACGAGATCAAAGACACCGCGGTCACCCAGCCGCTGATCGTCGCGTTGGGCGTCATCGTGGCCGACCAGCTCGGCCTGGACGCGACCGACGAGCGGGTCGTCGCCGGGCACAGCGTGGGTGAGCTCACTGCGGCTGCCGTCGCCGGCGCCCTGACCCCAGCCGTGGCAGTCGCATTCGCGGCCCGGCGCGGCGCCGAGATGGCCGCGGCCTGCGCGCTCACGCCAACCGGGATGTCCGCGCTGCTCGGCGGGGATCCCGACGAGGTGGTAGCCGGTATCGAGGCCGCCGGGCTCACGCCGGCCAACCGCAACGGCGCCGGCCAGATCGTGGCTGCGGGCGCGCTTGATGCGCTGGAGAAACTCGCCGCCGAGCCGCCCGCCGGTGCCCGGGTCCGGCCGCTGGCCGTGGCCGGCGCGTTCCACACCCACTTCATGTCACCGGCCGCTGCCGCCCTGGCCGACTACGCCAAGGGCGTGCAGGTCGCAGACCCGCGGCCGATCCTGCTGTCCAACGCCGACGGCTCTGCCGTCAGCTCGGGCACCGAACTCCTCGCCCGGCTCGTCACGCAGGTCACCCAGCCGGTGCGCTGGGACCTGTGCCTGAAGACGTGCGCCGACCTCGGCATCAGCGCCGCGCTCGAACTCGCGCCGGCCGGCACCCTCACCGGTATCGCGAAGCGCGAACTGCCCGGCGTCGAACTGCTCGCGGTCAAGTCCCCCGACGACCTCGCCGCCGCCCGCGCGCTGATCGCCAGCCGTCCGCACCACGACCAGGGCGAGCACACGGTCGACTTCCGCGTCGTCGTGACGCCGGCCAAGGGTGTGTTCACGCGGGCCGACGGCCTGGTCGAGGGCGCCGACGTCGCCCGAGGAACCCGCCTGGGGACTGTGCGCACCAACCGCGACGAACACCTGATCGTCGCGCCGCAGGCCGGGATCCTGACCGAGTGGCTGCGCGACGACGGCGACATCGTCCCGGCCGGGTTGCCTGTCGCCCGGATCCACAACGGATCGGAGGACTGACCGTGCCGCTCACCATCACTTCGGGCCCACCCGCCACCCGCATCCTCGGCGTCGGGCACTACCGCCCGGCCAACGTCGTCACCAACCTCGACCTGATCGCGCGCGGCGTCGACACCGACGACGAATGGATCAAGTCCCGTGTCGGGATCGCCGAGCGCCGATTCGCCGATCCGGATGAGACGGTCGTCGACATGGCCGAGGCCGCGGCCAGCAAGGCCATGGCGGCGAGCGGAGTGGCCACCGGCGACGTCGACCTGGTCCTCGTCGCGACCTGCACGATGGTGACCTCGGTGCCGGCCGCCGCGCCACAGCTTGCGACCCGGCTCGGCATCGACTCTCCCGGCGCCTTCGACGTCAACTCCGGCTGCTCCGGGTTCGTCTACGCCCTCAACGCCGCCTCGGCCGCCGTGCAGACGGGCCAGGCTCGCAACGCCCTGGTGGTGGCCTCGGAGCGGTTCTCCGGCTGGCTCAACTTCGACGACCGCTCGACCTGCATCATCCTGGGCGACGGCGCCGGGGCGGCTGTGGTCGGCCCGTCCGAGACCGCCGGATTCGGTCCGGTGGTGTGGGGCAGCGACGGCGCGCAGTTCGACGCGGTCGCGATCGACGAGCGGACCCATACGTTCCGGCAGGAGGGGCAGGCCGTCTACCGGTGGGCCACCTCGCAGATGGCGCCGATCGCGATCGAGGCGTGCCGGCGCGCCGGCGTGGCGCCCGAGGAACTCGCGGCGTTCATCCCGCACCAGGCCAATCTGCGCATCATCGACGCGATCGCCAAACGGCTCGGCGCCACCAACGCGATCGTGGCGCGTGACATCGTCACGTCAGGCAACACCTCCGCCGCGACCATCCCGCTCGCGCTTTCGCGCATGGTCGAGCGCGGCGAGATCCCATCCGGTGCGCCGGTGCTGCTGTTGGGCTTCGGCTCGGGGCTTGCCTACGCCGGGCAGGTCGTGCTCTCCCCCTAACGAACAAGCGCGCCGTCCGCCCTGGCCGGTGCGTCCCAACCGAAAGGAAATCCCGTGGCTAGTGCCGACGAGATCCGTGCAGGACTCGCCTCCATCCTCGAAGAGGTCGCCGACGTGAAGGCCGAGGACGTCGCCGATGACAAGAGCTTCACCGACGACCTGGACGTGGACTCGCTGTCGATGGTCGAGGTCGCCATGGCCGCCGAGGACAAGTTCGGCGTCAAGATCCCCGACGACGAACTGCCGAAGCTGAAGACCGTGGGCGACGCCGTCGCCTACATCCAGTCCAACGCCTGATCCGAACGCACCGACCTGAGCGAAGGAATTGACATGACCGCACTCAGCGATGACATCGTGGTCACCGGTCTGGGCGCCACCACTCCGCTCGGCGGTGACGTGGCGACGTTCTGGGCCGGCCTGCTGGAAGGCCGGTCCGGCGTCGTCGCACTCAGCGACGACTGGGCCGCCAGCCTGAAGGTACGTATTGCCGCGCCAATGGCCGTCGACCCTGCCGAGGTCCTGTCGCGGGTACGCGCCCGCCGCCTCGACCGCGCACAGCAGGCCGCAATCGTCGCCGCCCGCGAGGCTTGGGCCGACGCCGGTTTCACCGGAACATCGGACCAGAACGGCCTCGAGCCCGAGCGGGTTGCCGTCGTGATCGGCACCGGCATCGGCGGCGTAACCAGCCTCATCTACCAGCACGACGTGATGCTGGCGAAGGGCGCGGACCGGGTCTCGCCGCTGCTCATCCCGATGGACATGCCGAACGGCCCCGCGGCGCACGTCGGCCTCGAGGTCGGGGCACGCAGCGGGGTCTTCACCCCGGTCAGTGCTTGTGCATCAGGTGCCGAGGCGATCGCCTACGGGCTCGACCTGATGCTCCTCGACCGCGCTGACGTGGTCGTCGTCGGCGGCACCGAGGCGTGCATCCATCCGCTCACCATGTCCGGGTTCGCGCAGATGCAGGCGATGAGCACCCGCAATGACGAGCCCGCGCGCGCATCGCGGCCGTTCGACAAGGCGCGCGACGGATTCGTGCTCGGCGAGGGTTCGGGCGTGCTCGTGCTCGAACGGCGCTCGTCGGCCGAGGCGCGTGGCCGCACCCCGTACGCGGTGCTCGGCGGCGCGGCCGTCACGGCAGACTCATACGACATCGTGGCGCCCGATCCCGAGGGCAACGGCCAGCGCCGTGCCGCGAAGTTGGCTATCTCGCGTGCTGGGATGGAGCCCGCCGACGTGGTGCACGTCAACGCCCACGCCACCTCGACCCCCACTGGTGACGCCGCCGAGGCCAAGTGGATCGCCGAACTGCTCGGCGAGCAGACCGTCGTCAGCGCCACGAAGTCGATGACCGGGCACCTGCTCGGCGCGGCCGGCGCCATCGAGGCGATCGCCACCGTCCTGAGCGTGCGCGACGACATCGTCCCGCCGACGGTCAACCTCGACGACCCGGACGACGACGTTCGTGTCGACGTACCCCGCGAGGCCCGCAAGATGGTCGTGCCCGCTGCGTTGAACGACTCGTTCGGGTTCGGCGGCCACAACGCCGCGCTGCTGTTCCGCAAGGCGTGAAAAGGGGAACCCCATATATGACGCTGACCGCCGAGCCACCTATCGACGCCGATCTTGACACGCGTGACGCCCGCGACCCTGAACTGCGTCTGGAGAAGCTCTTCGACGTCGGCTCGCTGAAGGCGCTGCGCGAGAAGGACGACAGCGGTGCGTTCGCCGCGCGGGGCACCATCAACGGCGCCCCCGTCACAGCGTTCTGCACCGACGCCACCACGATGGGTGGCGCGATGGGCGCCGACGGGTGCCGGCACATCGTCGACGCCATCGACGCGGCAGTGCGCGAGCACGTTCCGGTCATCGGCGTGTGGCACTCCGGTGGCGCGCGGCTGGCCGAAGGCGTCCTGGCACTGCACGAGGTCGGTCTGGTGTTCCAGGCGATGATCCGGGCCTCCGGCCGGGTTCCGCAGCTCTCGGTGGTGCTCGGGCCTGCCGCCGGAGGAGCTGCCTATGGGCCGGCGCTCACCGACCTGGTGATCATGTCCGCGACCGGTCGCGTCTTCGTCACCGGCCCGGATGTCGTCCGGTCGGTCACCGGCGAGACCGTCGACATGGAGTCACTCGGCGGCGCCGACACGCACGGCCGGCGCAGCGGCGTGGTTCACATCGTCACCGGCACCGACGACGAGGCCTTTGTGGCCGCGCGGGCGGCGACCGACCTGTTCGCGCGGCAGGGTTCGTTCGACCTCAGCCTCATCGGTCCGGAGCGCGACCTGCAGACGCTGCTGCCCGAGAGCGTCAAGCGCGCGTATGACGTGCACCCGCTCGTCACGGGCATCCTCGACGACGACAGCTTCCTCGAGCTGCACGCCAAGTGGGCGCCGAACATCGTCACCGGTCTGGGCCGGCTGACTGGACGCACGGTGGGCGTGATTGCCAACAACCCGCTGCGGCTCGGTGGTTGCCTGGACTCCCCCAGTGCTGAGAAGGCCGCGCGCTTCGTGCGGATGTGCGACGCGTTCGGCATCCCGCTCGTGGTGCTGGTCGACGTGCCGGGCTACCTGCCCGGAGTCGGCCAGGAATGGGACGGCATCGTCCGCCGCGGCGCCAAGCTGCTGCATGCCTTCGGTGAGGCGGTAGTCCCCCGCGTGACGCTGGTGACCCGCAAGACCTACGGCGGCGCCTACATCGCGATGAACTCGCGCGCGCTCGGCGCGAACCGGGTGTTCGCCTGGCCGGGTGCTGAGGTCGCGGTCATGGGCGCGTCGGCCGCGGTCGGCATCCTGCACCGCAAGAAACTGGCCGCCGCCCAACCGGGCGAGCGCGAAGCACTGCACGCCCAGTTGGCCGAGGAGCATGAGCGCCTGGCCGGCGGAGTGGCGCGGGCGATGGAGCTCGGTGTGGTCGACGAGCTGATCGAGCCGAAACACACCCGATCCTCGATCGTGCATGCCCTGGCCGCCGTGCCGGCTGCCCGCGGCGCCCACGGCAACATCCCGCTCTAGACCCCGCTTTGCACCTTTCAGCGCCGGAACCGGGGGGGATTCGGGGCGCTGAAAGGTGCAAGCGTGGATCAGACGACCTGGTGGAGGAGGGTCACCGGGGCGCCGTCGCCGCCGAGGCGGTATGGCTCGAGTTCTGCATCCCACGCCGACCCGAGTAGGGCGGCCAGGCCGTGCTCGTAATCATCCGCGGTCTGCGCCCGGCTCAGCAGGCCGCGCAGCCGCTCCTCGCCCACGACGACGTCGCCGTTGGCCGACACCATGCTGCGGTGGAATCCGCGGCCCGGAACGTAGGCCAGCCGTTCGCCGTCACTGGCCCAGGTCGCGTCCTCGGTGACCTCGAACACGAGCATCGGCCAAGCACGGATCGAGGCGGCGAGGCGGGCACCGGTGCCGATGGCGCCGGTCCACGACGCCTCTGCGCGCAGGTGCATCGGGGCGACGGGCTGACCAGTCCAGTCCAGTCGGGCGGGGCGGCCGAGGACGCCCGCCAGTGCCCATTCGACATGCGGGGCGATTGCCGACGGGCAGCAATGCAAATACACCACGCCACGTGTTGCGGGCATGGCGCGGTTGCTTGCGGGACCGCTGGTGCGGGCCTTGGACATCGCACACCTCCCAGTGACTCGACGGCGACGCCTTCCCCAGCGGCCGTGATGTCGAAAGGTGTGTACTGGGGCCATTGTGGCGCATGAGCCCCGTGTTACGCCAGTCCTATCGAGGTGGCGTGTCAGAACACTACGACGGAACGCAGCACGTCACCGCGTGCCATCGCCGCGAACGCCTCCTCGACCTGGTCGAGGGAGATCGTCTCGCTGACGAACTTATCCAGCGGCAGGCGGCCCTGCAGGTGCAGGTCGACGAGCATCGGGAAGTCGCGCGAGGGCAGGCAATCGCCGTACCAGGACGACTTGACCGCGCCACCGTGCGAGAACACGTCGAGCAGCGGCATGTCCAGGCGCATGTCCGGCGTCGGCACGCCAACGAGCACCGCGGTGCCGGCCAGGTCGCGGGCCTGGAACGCCTGCAGGTAGGTCTCCGGCCGCCCGACGGCGTCGATCACGACATCCGCGCCGTTGCCGCCGGTCAGTCCGCGGATCGCCTCGACGGCATCGGTGGCACCGGAGTTCACCGTGTCGGTGGCGCCGAGTTCGCGGGCCTTGGCCAGCTTGCGCTCGTCGATGTCCACGGCGATGATCCGCACCGCGCCGGCCAGTCGCGCGCCCGCGATGGCCGCGCAGCCGACTCCGCCGCAACCGATGACGGCTACCGAGTCGCCGCGTTGCACCGGCGCGGTGTTCATGGCGGCACCCAGCCCGGCCATCACCCCGCAGCCGAGCAGGCCGGCCACTTCGGGACGCACCGCGGGATCGACCTTCGTGCACTGGCCGGCGTGCACCAGCGTCTTCTCGGCGAACGCCCCGATGCCGAGCGCGGGCGAGAGCGGCGTGCCGTCGGCGAGGGTCATCTGCTGGCTGGCGTTGTGCGTGTTGAAGCAGTACCAGGGCCGCCCACGCAGGCAGGCCCGGCACTGGCCACACACGGCCCGCCAGTTGAGCACTACGAAGTCACCGGGGGCCACGTCGGTGACGTCGCCACCGACCGATTCGACGATCCCGGCGGCCTCGTGGCCGAGCAGGAACGGGAACTCGTCGTTGATCCCGCCCTCGCGGTAGTGCAGGTCGGTATGGCACACGCCGCAGGCCTGCACCCGTACGAGTGCCTCGCCGGGCCCGGGATCAGGGACCCGCACCGTCTCGACCCGCACCGGCTCGCCCTTGGCGTGACTGACGACTCCGCGTACCTCGTGACCCATGGAGCCGATCATGCTGGATGCCGGCATCGCGGACAACGGTGGGCCAGCCGGATCAGGCCGGTCGCGGCGGCCCGACGATCGTGACGCCGTGCGCGGCTGCTGCCTCACCCAGCGTGGCCGGCGTGATAGCCCAGCCTTCCGGTTTGGGCGTGCTCAGGTCGTGCCCGGCCTTGCGGAAGAAGCCCTCGCTGCCGCTCGGCGTGCAGATCGTGAGCAGGTCGACCGCGGAGGTGAACCGGTACGCGTGCGGGACATTGCGGGGCAGATAGACGACACCACCCTCGCCGAGTTCCCAGCGTTCGTCCCCGAACCAGAAGATGCCGGACCCGCTCAGCAGGACGAACATCTCGTCCTCGTTCGAGTGCAGGTGCACCGGCGAGGCCGCGCCTTCGGGCAGCGAGGTGCGCAGCATCGTGAGCTGGCCCTCGGTCGCCGCGCCGTCCAACAGGACGCGCATGACGCTGTGATCGAGCCACTCGAGTTGCTGGTGCTCCGCGCCCTGCGCCAGATAAGCCATGCTCATGACCGTCCTCATTTCTACTTACTCATAGTAAAATTACTTGAGTCACGGTAAACTCATTGCATGTCCGATGTCAACGTCAGCCGCCGATACCGATCGAAGACGCGCGACGAAGCCGCCAGGCAGACCAGGCGAGCAGTGCTCGCCGCGGCCGGCGAACTCTTCATCGCGCAGGGCTATGAGGCGACAACGGTGGATCAGATCGCCGAGCACGCCGGCGTGTCTCGCCCGACCGTGTTCGCGGTCGGGTCCAAGGCACAGTTGCTCAAGTTGGCCCGCGACATCGCAATTGCCGGCGATGACGAGCTCGTAGCCGTGGCGGACCGTCCTGCCTTCGCCGACATCGCAGCCGCGACGACGTCCGACGACGTATTGCGTTCCTACGCCCGGGTGTCAGCTCACATCGGCAGGCGCTTTGGCGCTCTGAACGAAGTCCTGCGCGAGCGCGCCCGCGATCCGGAACTGGCAGAGCTGTGGCAGGTGAGCGAGGACGAGCGGCTCGCCGGCGCGCGGATGGTGATCAAGGCGGTACGCGCCAAGGGTCCGCTCAAACCCGGACTCACTCCGGAACGTGCCGCTGAGGTGCTGTGGCTGCTCACCGACGTGAGCGTCCAGCGTCGGCTGGTGGTCGAGCGCGGCTGGTCCGTCGCACGGTTCGAACGGTGGTATGCCGACGCGATGATCGATCTGCTGCTGCCCTGACCGCCGTCTGACGCGCCCTGCTGGCCAACCGCTTGGTGCGCCAGTGGGACGTTGCGGCCCCACCGCTCGACGCCATCCTCGAGGCGAACCGCGCGCTGCTGCCGCGGTTCTCCTGAATCAGCCGACAAGGGCTGGCAGCACCTGGCCGAGAGCGGCGTCGACGCACAGCGCCGCGAGCGGGTCCCCGCGGGTGGCGCCCTGATTGACGATCGCCACCGGAATCGCGTGCCGCGCGGCGTGCCGGACGAACCGGAACCCGGACAGCACGGTGAGTGACGAACCGAGCACCAGCACAGCGCCGGCTGCTTCGACGAGTTGGTAACAGCGCTCCACCCGGTCCTTGGGGACGTTCTCCCCGAAGAAGACGACGTCGGGCTTGAGCGGTCCGCCACCGCAGGGCCGGCAGTCGACCATCCGGAAGCCGACCAATTCGGCATCGGGCATCTCAACGTCCCCATCAGGGTTGACCTCGTCGACGGCGGCCCCGAACCCCGGGTTGGCGGCGCGCAGCCGTTCGTGCAGTTCGCGACGCGAGGCCCGGTGCCCGCAGTCGAGGCAGACGGTGCGGTCCAGGCCGCCGTGCAGTTCGAGCACGTCGCGGGCGCCCGCCTCCTGGTGCAGGCCGTCGACGTTCTGGGTGATCACGCCGCTGAGCGCTCCGGCTTCCTGCAGGGCGGCAACAGCCCGGTGCCCGGCGTTGGGTCGGGCCCGCGCGATCTGTGGCCAACCGAGGTAGCTGCGCGCCCAGTACCGGTGCCGGGCGGCGGCGTCGGTGACGAACGCGTGGTAGTTCATCGGCGCGTGGCGGCGCAGCGCCCCGGACGGCCCCCGGTAGTCGGGAATGCCGGATTCGGTCGACAGGCCGGCGCCGGACAGGGTGATTGTTCCGAGCGGACCGGCAGCATGCAGGAAGCGTCGTAGTCGTTCGACTCCTTCGTCGACGTCGTCGATTTCCTGCGCCACACGTCAAACGGTACGACTGACACGCAACTGGCTGCCCGATCGGTGCGTGCCGCGTTGCGCGCGTGGTCTCGCAGGCCCTGCAGCGCGGGCCTCCGCGAACCTGTCCGCGAACAGTGCGGCGAGAATCCGCATTGACCCCAGCAGAAATACTGCGGCGGCGGCATACCGCGCAAGGTTGTACTGCCACGGTTCGCTCGTGTCGTAGCCCGGAAAGGCGCTCGGGAAGATCTTCAGGGAGTCGATGAGTCGCTGGCCGAGGGAACCTTCACCCTTGTAGAGAACAGCCACGGTGTACGCGGCCAGGACAACGCCGGTAAGCAACAGCCATGCCCACTGCGGCCACCAGCCTCGGCGCAGGCCGCTCTGCACCGGATGCTCATGCGCGAACTCGTCTATATGCCGTGCGGCCGCCGCCCCCTCCGCGCCGACGTCGCCCTCGCGCGCGCGAACAGATCGGCGCGACAAGCCCGAGCGCGGCGTCATATCGCGGAATCGTGGCACGCCGCGGGGCTAGCTACCAAACAACCGCCAACGGCCGAACGCCGAGATGTCGGACCTGCGCCAGATCCAGGCACGCAGACGCCAAGATCACTCGTCGGCCATGGCCCGGCCGTAGCGCTGCTGGACGCGTCGCCGAACCGTCTCGTCAGAGCGGGAGGTCGGCTGGATGAAGATCTCGTCCAGCTCGGGGAACTCCTCGCGCAGCCCGGCGTCGATGCGTACGCAGGCCCGCTCCAGCTCGCCGGCCGAGATTGTGTCGACGAAGTCGACGCGCGCGCACACCAGGATCCGGCCGGTGCCGACGAGCATTGTCAGCAGATCGACCACGTCCACGACCTCGTCGTGGCTCTCCAGGCGCGACTCGATGGCGCGCACCAGCTCGATGTCAGCCTGCCGGCCGATCAACAATCCCTCGCAGGCACGCGCGAGCAGGAAGGCGGCCACCAGCAGCAGCGCGCCGATGATGAGTGAGGCCACGCCGTCCCAGATCCGCGATCCGGTGAGCTGGTGCAGTGCGACGCCGGCGCCGGCGACGAACAGGCCGAGGATCGCGGTGGTGTCCTCCAGCGCAATGCTGTTCACCGTCGGGTCAGTGGGATTGAGCACGTACTCGCCGACGTTCTGGTGCCGGCGAGCGGATTCGACACGCACCCGCCGCGCGGCGTTCTTGAACGAGATGCTCTCCAGAATCAGGGCAAGACCGAGCACTGGGTAGTTGATCCAGAGCAGGTGTGCCGTTTCGGACGGCCCGAGGATGGTGTGCAGCCCTTCGAAGACCGAGAACGCGGCACCGGACACGAAGATGGCCACCGCCGCCATCAGTGACCAGAAGTAGCGCTCCTTGCCGTAGCCGAACGGGTGAGCGAGGTCGGCCGGTTTGTCGGAGCGGCGCAGCGCCACGAGCAGCAGGACCTCGGTCGTGCTGTCGCCCAGGCTGTGCGCCGCCTCGGACAGCAGCGCGCCCGAACCGGAGATGAGGCCGGCTGCGAGCTTGAGCATCGCAACGCCGAGGTTCGCGCCCAGCGCGAGCAGGACGGTGAACGTTCCCTCGTCGCGCTCGGACTCGGGTTTGGGGGGCACCAATCCACCTTGCCCGCTGGCGGTGCACGTCTACCGCCGGCGTTTGCCGGATGTTCTCGCCGGGAACGACGGTAGGCATGGCAACGGAGGTTCCTGCGCACGCGGGCCTGCGTGAGCTGGCGGTCGCCGCGGCGAGATGCACGGCCTGCGAGCTGTACGAGCGGGCCACCCAAACCGTCTTCGGCGCGGGACCGGACAAGGCCCGCGTCATGCTCGTCGGCGAGCAGCCCGGAGACGTCGAGGACCGACGCGGCGAGCCGTTCGTCGGCCCGGCGGGCAGGATGCTGGACCGCGCGCTCGACGAGGCTGGCTTGGCCCGCAATGAGGTCTACCTGACCAACGCCGTCAAGCATTTCCGTTGGAAGAGCACCGCGAGCAGCAAGCGCCGCCTCCATCAGAGGCCGGGCGCCACCCATATAGCGGCCTGCCACCCGTGGCTCGACGCCGAGATCACCGCCGTCCGGCCGAGGATCGTTGTCGCGATGGGTGCCGTCGCCGCGCAGTCCCTGTTCGGCCCGTCGTTCCGGCTGACGCAGCACCGCGGCGAGCTACTTGACTGGCCGGATCCGCACACCACGGTCGAGGCCGCTGTGGCGACCATCCATCCGTCCGCGATCCTGCGTGCCGGCGAGAAGCGCAAGGAGATGCAGGCAGGTTTCGTCGCCGACCTGCGGCTGGCTAGTCGCGTGTGATTGCCGTGTAGGTGACCAGACCGTAGGCGAAGTGCGGGATGACGTCACTGGCCCAGTCGACCGGGGACCACGTGGACGGGTCCGTGAGCCCGAGCCTCGTCAGCGGCACGTCAGCCGCGGCCATCGCGGCACCACCGAGCAGGGTGGCGCCGACGACCGTCGGCAGGTGACGGAGGATCGGGCGGAACAGACCCGCCGCGGCGCCGATGCCCACGCCCGTGGCGATGCCGGCGAGCGGGCCCAGCCCGGCGAGGCGATTCTCGCGCACCTCGCCCTCGCCCGGCACCGAACGGCCGGCCACTTCTGCGATCTTTTCCACCGCCTTTTCGGGAGTGTCGCTCGGTGGGCGGGCGCGCACTGCCATGTCGAGGTAGGTGACCGCGTTGAGCGCTGTCGTTCCGGCCGCCCCGGCTATCGCGCCGCGCATCAGTGCCTTGAACATCGAGACCCCCGTCGAGTAGACCGAACCCACATCATCGCGATCA
>JAOPWD010000349.1 GCA_025965875.1 Pseudonocardiales bacterium | reverse complement strand
GCGATCGAGATCGTGACCAGCACGACGATGAGCGTCGGCCGGATCGACGGGATGGTCACCCGGCGGAAGGCCTGCCATTCGGTGGCACCGTCGATCTTGGCGGCCTCGCTGATCTCGGCGGGAACACCCTTGATCGCCGCGGAAAGCAGCACGGTGGCGAACCCGGCCTGGATCCAGATCATCACCACGATCATCAGGTACGTCACGGTCCCGCTGTCGGTCGGGAAGTTGAGCGGGCCGAGCCCGACCGTCTTGAGCACCGCATTGATCAGGCCGGGCGCCGCGTCCTGGCTCGGCTGCTGGTACATCAACCCCCAGATCACGGCCGCGCCAACGAAGGAGATTGCGGTGGGCAGGAAAACCAATGCCTTGGCCGCGGCCTCGCCGCGGATCTTGTCGATCGCGTACGCGTACGCGAGGCCGATGAGCGTGGCGACGATGGGGGCAATCACCACCCACTTGAGCGTGTTGGCCAGGGCATGCAGCGAGTCACTGTCGGTGAACGCCCAGCGGAAGTGCGCGAAGTTGTTCCAGGCACCGCCCTTGTCGGTCAGGCAGACGTGGCCAGGCCGCGGCACGCAGAGCTTCTTCACGACCTCGGCGGAGGTCAGCGACGAGATCAAGGTCTTGAAGATCGGACCGATCAGGCCGATGGACAGCAGGAAGATCGCCGGTAGCAGGAACAATAGGGCCTGGAACTTCTCCCGGCCACGTCTCGGTACCCGGTCAATGAGCAGCAGCAGTAGCCCGATTACCGCGAGGAACCCCGCGACCATGATGATAGCGAAGGCTATTTTGCCTCCGGCCTTCGTTGAGTGGGCCAGTTCGTAGAGCCAGTGCACGTCAAATCACTCCCCCAGCAGTTTGGGTGGGCGTGGGTTCATTCGATGGGCGGCCGGGTCGGTATTCAAACACCGGCCCGGCCGCCAATCGACTTCTAGTTCTGACCTATTTCTGGACCTACTTCGGCCAGGACGCTTCGACCTTGTCGAGCGTCACCTTGTCGGACTGCCCCAGAATCCACTGAGTCATCTGGGTCCAGAACGTCCCTGCCCCCACCGAGGCCGGCATGGCGTCGGAACCGTCGAACCGGAACGTCGACTTCGGGTCGGTCAGGAGCTCGACGGACAGCTTGTCCACCGGGTTCGTGAACGCCGTCTTGTCGACCTTCTGGTTGGCCGAAACCCAACCGGTGGCGACCTTGGCCCGCGAGGTGGCCCACTCACCACTGGTGAGGTAGAGCTGGAAGGCCTCGACCTCGGGACGGTCGGCGAACGCACCGACGAACTCGCCGCCACCCTCGACGGGCTTACCGAACTTGTCGCTGATCGGCGGCTCGTAGAAGGCGAACAGGTCGCCGTCAGGCGCGACGGTGTAGCCCTTGTCCCAGTTGGAGGCATAGAAGCTGGCCTGTGCGTGTAGCTGGCACTTGCCCTTCTCGATGGGCAGGCCGCCCTTCTGGAACGGCGTCGTGGCGATCGACTTCACGTCGCCGATACCCGCGTTCGAGTACTTCGGGTTCTTGACGATGTCGCCCACCATCTTGAGCACATCGGCGACCTGCGGGTCGTTGAACGGGATCTCGTGGTTGACCCACTTGTCGTAGACGTCCGGGCCGTGCAGGCGCATCATGACTTCTTCCATCCAGTCAGTCAGCGGCCAACCAGTGGCCGTGCCCGACTCGATGCCCACGCACCACGGCTTGTTGCCGTCAGCAGCCATCTTGTCCGAGAGCTTGATCATCTCGTCCCAGGTGGTCGGCACGGTGTAGCCGTTCTTCGCAAAGGACTTGGGCGAGTACCAGATCAGCGACTTGGCGTTGGCGCCCATGGGCGCACCGAAGTAGAGGCCGTCGACAGTGGCGTAGCCGATCCAGTCCTTGGTCCAGTTGCCCTCTGCTGCCTTGGTCACGGCGTCGGTTGCCGCCTTGAGCTTGCCCGAGGTGGCGAACGTCTGGAGCAGGCCCGGCTGCGGGAAGATCGCGAGGTCGGGCGCGTTGCCGCCCTGGACCTTGGTCTTGAGCGCCGACTCGAATTCCTTGTCAGCGGTGTACTTGACGGTGATGCCGGTGCACTTCTCGAACTGCGTCCACGACTTCTGGAGTGAGGCGCCTTCCGGGTCGGTAATCGACGAGTACACCGTCACCGACTTGCCGGCGTATTTGCCGTAGACGCCGAAGGCTGCACAGTCGCCGGTGAGGGTCGCTGCGGTGATCTTGCTCTTGGGCTGGGCACCAGGGTCCGGCACGCCCGAAGGCGCAGCGCTGCCACTGGGGTTCGTGGTCCCGCCGCCACCGCCACTGTTCTTCTTGCTGCTACTACACGCGACCACAGTCGTCATGAGCAGCACTCCAGCGGCAGTTGCCGCGGTGAGCCTCTTCAAATGCATGTGGTTGTCCCTTTCTCGGACTCGCCCTGAGAGCGACCGGCCGCGACACGTGCCGGTAACGCTTTCGGAACAATGACACAGGTCACACACACATGGAAGGGCGCAGCCCCGCCGATACCGAATTGTGGCTTTGCGAAATACGTTGAAAAACGCCCCGCCCGTCCAGATGGACGGGCGGGGCGTTTCAGGTGTTTATGCCGGTAGCTAGTCGGTACTCAGTCAGAGCCCGGCGCGGTCTTGGCGATCTGCATAAGGAACTCGAGGTTCGTCCGGGTCTTCTTGAGCCGGTCGAGCAGCAGGTCGATGGCCTGCTGGCTCTCGAGCGCGTGCAGCACCCGGCGCAGCTTGATGGTGACGGCGAGCTCATCGGGCGAGAGCAGGATCTCTTCCTTGCGGGTACCCGACTGGTCGACGTCGATCGCCGGGAAGGTCCGCTTGTCCGCGATCTTGCGGTCGAGCTTGAGCTCGGCGTTGCCGGTGCCCTTGAACTCCTCGTAGATCACCGAGTCACCGGCGGAGCCGGTCTCGACGAGCGCAGTCGCGATGATCGTGAGCGACCCGCCGTCCTCGATGTTGCGGGCCGCGCCCAGGAAGCGCTTGGGCGGGTACAGCGCCGTCGAGTCGACACCACCGGAGAGGATGCGACCGCTGGCCGGTGCGGCCAGGTTGTACGCACGGCCCAACCGGGTGATCGAGTCGAGCAGGACGACGACGTCGTGACCCATCTCGACCAGGCGCTTGGCCCGCTCGATGGACAGCTCGGCGATCATCGTGTGTTCCTGCGGCTTGCGGTCGAAGGTAGAGGCGATGACCTCACCCTTGACCGAACGCTGCATGTCGGTGACCTCTTCAGGACGCTCGTCGACGAGCACGACCATGAGGTGCACTTCGGGGTTGTTGGTCGCGATCGCGTTGGCGATGGCCTGTAGCACGCTGGTCTTGCCGGCCTTCGGCGGTGACGCGATCAGGGCGCGCTGACCCTTGCCGATCGGCATGACGAGGTCGATGACCCGCGTAGTGAAGATGTGCGGCTCGGTCTCGAGCCGCAGCCGCTCCTGGGGGTACAGCGGCGTGAGCTTGGTGAACTCGACGCGGCCCTTGGACAGCTCGGGGTCGGCACCGTTGATGGTGTCCAGGCGCACGAGCGGGTTGTACTTCTCGCGGCGGTCGCCGTCGCGCTGCTGCTTGATGGCACCGGTGACGGTGTCACCGCGGCGCAGGCCGAAGCGGCGGACGTAGGAGTTGGCGATGTAGACGTCGTCGGAGCTGGCGAAGTAGCCCGACGTCCGCACGAACCACGTGTTCTTGTCCTCGATCGCGTCGACGATGCCGGCGACCGGCACCAGGACGTCGTCGTCGGAGACGGTGGGTTCGACGTCGGTGTTGCCGGCTGGGCGTGCTTCGCCGCCGACCACGCGCTCACGATTGCGGCCGCGGCGGTCGCGGTAACGGCGACCCCGCCTGCGGTTGCTGTCGAAGTCGTCGTCGTCGTTGGCGTTGTTCTGGTTCTGGTTGTTCTGACCGCCGCTGTTCTGACCGCTCTGATTGTTCTGACGGTTCTGGGTGCCGCTGTTCTGGCCGGCGCTGTTCTGACCGCCCTGATTCTGCTGACGGTTCTGGGTGCCGCTGTTCTGGGCGCCGCTGCCGCCACCCTGGCTCGGCTGACGGCCCTGGCTGTTCTGGCCGGCGCCGGCTTGGCCCTGGCGCGACTGCTGGTCGGTGCGGCGACCGTTGGTGGCCTGCCCACCGCTCTGCTCGCCGCTCTGCTCGCCGTCGTCGGCCGTGCTGCGGGTATCGGGGCGGGTGTCGGCGCCGGTGCTGGCCTCAGCGGCCGGCGTGGTGTCTGACTCGGCGGCCACCTGCTGCGGTGCGGACTGCTGCGGTGCGGAGGCACCGCGACGGGCCGCTCGCTGCGTCGTGGGGCTGATTGCGGCGCTGCTCGACGCGCTGGCCGAGTCGCTGCGGGCGGCCTGGATGGCCGCGACCAGGTCGCTCTTCTTCTTCTTGGTGGTGCTGATGCCGAGTCCGCTCGCGACCTGCTGCAACTCGGGCAGCAGCATCGTGGACAGCGAGCCGCGCTTGGCGGCAGGACGGTCGGGACTGGCTTTTTCGGTGCTACCCCGCGCGGCTGAGCGCTGCGGGCCGGCAGCCCCATCGCCGCCAGCGGCCGGCGCGTTGTCGCGCACAGCCTGGTCCGCAGCGGCGGGCAGGGTCTGCTCCTGGGTGTCTGTCACGGTGATTTCGGATCCTTCCGAGGTTGGTCGGCGCGCGTTGTTTACGCGGCGCGACCGCTAGGTCCGGATCGGGTCGGCAAGCCGATCCGATCCAGTTCTCCCGGGCACGAAGCTCGGGGAGTTGCGGTAATGAGTCAGTGATCCCAGCCGCTTGCCGTACTCATCACCTAGGACGATGGGTTCGGGCGGGCGGGGTGGCGCTTGCGCGGTTGCGGCGCCTGGACTGACATCCGTGAGCCTAGTCGCTCATTACCTACATCACAACACAGGGGCGTCCGCGCGTGTTCCCGGAGCCGCAAACTCAGCGGGCCGGCGCGACGAGATGCGCACCGGCTGTGTCGACGCCCAGCGGCAAGCAGGCCCAGTCGGGGGGCGCATATGACGCCGCGCGGGCGACCTCGTCGTCGGTGCGGGCCAGGACCAGCACGGTGGGTCCGGCGCCGGAGATCACCGCGGCCAGCCCGGCTGCTCGCAGCGTCGCCATCAGCTTGGCACTCTGCGGCATGGCCGGCTGCCGGTATGGCTGATGGAGCCGGTCCTCGGTTGCGGCCATGAGGGCTGCGGGTGATCCGGTCAAGGCGGCGACCAGCAGCGCGGCCCGGCCGGCCACGAATGCGGCGTCCCCGTGCGGCACCGTCGCCGGCAGCAGGCCCCGCCCCAGCTCGGTCGAGGCAGTGAACGGCGGGACGAGGGCGACCGGCTGGATCGTCGGATCACACTCCAGGCCGATGGCCCGCGTTGCTGCGTCGTCGGTCCAGGCGATGCTCAGCCCGCCCAGCAGGCAGGCCGCGACGTTGTCGGGATGGCCCTCCAGCTTGCTGGCAATGCCGAGCAGTTCGTCGTCGGGCAGCTCGCGCTCGGCGCCGAGCACCAGAGCCCGGGCCAGTACGGCACCGGCGACGATCGCAGCGCCGGACGAACCCAGCCCGCGGCTGTGTGGGATGCGGTTCGCACAGGACAGTTCGATCCCCCGCGGCTGTCCGCCCAGCCGGTCGAACACCGTGCGCATCGCGCGCACGACCAGGTGGGTCTCGTCGCGCGGCAGGTCAGCACCCTCCCCCGCGATGTCGATGACCAGGCCGTCCTCACCGACCCGGCCGACGACGTCGTCGTGCAGTGCCAGCGCCAGCCCGAGCGCGTCGAAACCCGGGCCGAGATTGGCGCTGGTGGCAGGCACCCGCACATGCACCGCGCCGGCCCGGAAGGCGGGTTTCATGCCAGCCCTAGCTGCACGGCCGCGGCGTGGCTGTCGACCGGCACGGTGATCGGCTTCGGTGCACCGGAGATTGCCCACTCGGGGTCCTTGAGGCCGTGGCCGGTGACTGTGCAGACGACCGTGGCGCCCTTCGGCAGCCGCCCGTCCGCTGCGGTTTTCAACAGCCCCGCCACACTCGCCGCCGACGCCGGTTCGATGAACACGGCTTCGCGGCGGGCAACCAGCCGGTAAGTCTCGAGGATCTGCTTGTCGGTGACGGAGTCGATCAGGCCGCCGGATTCGTCGCGGGCTTCCTCGGCGGAGGTCCATGACGCCGGGTTGCCGATGCGGATCGCGGTGGCGATCGTCATCGGGGCGAGCACCGGCGCGCCGTTGACGATCGGCGCCGCGCCCGCAGCCTGGAAACCGAACATCCGGGGGGTGGACTCGACGACGCCGTCGTGGGCGTACTCGCGATAGCCCTTCCAGTAGGCGGTGATGTTGCCGGCGTTCCCGACGGGAATGCAGTGCACGTCCGGTGCGCGTCCGAGCGCGTCGCAGATCTCGAACGCGGCGGTCTTCTGCCCCTGGATCCGGTACGGATTGACGGAGTTGACGAGCGCGACCGGGTAGTCCACCGCGAGCTTCTGGGCCAGCTCGAGGCAGTCGTCGAAGTTGCCGTCGACCTGGAGCAGTTTCGCGCCGTGCACCAGCGCCTGGGCCATCTTGCCGAGTGCGATCTTGCCGGCGGGGACGAGGACCGCGCAGGTCATGCCCGCCCGGACGGCGTAGGCGGCGGCGCTGGCAGAGGTATTGCCGGTGGACGCGCAGATGACCGCCTGCGCGCCCTCCTCAGCCGCCTTCGAGATCGCCATCGTCATGCCGCGGTCCTTGAACGAGCCGGTGGGGTTCGCACCCTCGACCTTGAGGTACACGGTGCACTCGGTGCGCTCGGACAGCTCGCGGGCGGTCACCAGCGGCGTCCCGCCCTCGAACAAGGTCACGACGGGCGTCGCGGCGGTGACCGGCAGCCGGTCGCGATACGCCTCGATCACCCCGGGCCAGAGGTTGGCCCGTCGCACCTGCGCCGACGCAGGGTCGGTCATCAGCTGTCCTGATCCGCGGTCATGCCTTCGACGCGCATCACGCTGGCCGCGCGCCGGACGAACTCCATGCCGGACAACCGCTCCACGGTGGCGGCCAGCGCGGCGTCGGTGGCGCTGTGGGTGACCAGCACCAGCGTCGCCGCGTCGCCGCGGCCCTCCTGGCGCACGGTCTGGATGCTCACGCCCCGCTCGGCGAAGGTGCCGGCCACGGCGGCGAGCACACCCGGTTCGTCCGCAACGTCGAGGGCGACGTGATAGCGGGTGGCGACCTCGCCCATCGGCTGTACCGGCAGGGCGGCGTAGGAACTCTCGCCCGCGCCCTTGCTGCCGTTGACGCGGTTGCGGGCGACGGCGACGAGATCGCCAAGAACTGCACTGGCCGTGGGTGCTCCGCCCGCGCCGCGTCCGTAGAACATCAGTGAGCCGGCGGCCTCGGCTTCGACGAACACGGCGTTGAACGCGTCGCCGACACCGGCGAGCGGGTGCGTGCGCGGGATCATCGCCGGGTGCACCCGCACCGCGACGTTCTCGACGCCGTCGGCGCCCAGCGTGCGCTCGCAGATGGCGAGCAGCTTGACCGTGCAGCCCATCGCCTTGGCGCTGGCCATGTCCGCGGCCGTGACGTCGCCGATGCCCTCGCGGTATACGTCGGAGGTGGTGACGCGGGTGTGGAACGCCAGCCCGGCCAGGATCGCGGCCTTGGCCGCGGCGTCGTAACCGTCGATGTCGGCGGTGGGGTCGGCTTCGGCATAACCCAGCGCGGTGGCCTCGGCCAGGGCCTCGTCGAAGCCGGCGCCACTGGCGTCCATGCGCGACAGGACGAAGTTGGTGGTGCCGTTGACGATGCCCATCACGCGCGTGATCCGGTCGCCCGCCAGCGACTCGCGCAGCGGGCGCAGCAGCGGGATCGCGCCGGCGACGGCCGCTTCGTAGTACAGGTCGACCCCCGCGCTGCTGGCGGCCTCGTGCAGCGCCGCACCGTCCTCGGCCAACAGGGCCTTGTTGGCACTGACGACGCTCTTGCCACCGGCCAGCGCCGCGAGCAGCAGCGTCCGGACCGGTTCGATCCCGCCGATCACCTCGACCACCAGGTCGACGTCGTCGCGGGCGACGAGTGCTGCGGCGTCGGTGGTGAGCAGGTCGGGATCGATGTCGGTGTGCTTGCCCGGGCGCCGCACGGCGATGCCGACCAGTTCGAGCGGCACACCCACACGAGCGGCCAGGTCGTCGGACTGCTCGTGCAGCAGCCGTACGATCTGCGAGCCGACGACGCCGCAGCCCAGCAGCGCAACGCGCAAAGCGTCGCTCACGCCGATCCCTCCCAGCCGGTGTCGAGTCGCAGTATGTCGTCCTCGGTCTCGCGCCGCACGATGACGCTGGAGACGCCGTCGCGCACTGCCACGACCGGTGGGCGCGGCACGTGGTTGTAGTTGCTCGCCATGCTGCGGCAGTAGGCGCCGGTGGCGGCGACCGCGATCAAATCGCCCGGGGCGACGTCGGACGGTAGCCACGCGTCGCGGACGACCACGTCACCACTCTCGCAGTGCTTGCCGACGATGCGCGAGAGCTTCGGCGGTTCGGCTGACGAGCGGTTGGCGAGGGTGCAGGTGTATTCGGCGCCGTAGAGCGCGGTGCGGATGTTGTCGCTCATGCCGCCGTCGACCGAGACGTAGCTGCGGACCTGGCCGCCGTCGAGGGTGACGTCCTTGACCGTGCCGACCTCGTAGACGGTGATCGCGCTCGGCCCGACGATGGCCCGGCCGGGCTCGACCGACAGCCGAGGCATGGGCAGCCCGGCGGCGAGGCACTCGCGTTCGACGATCGTGCTCAGTCGCTCCACTGTCTGCTTCGGGGTCTCCGGGTCGTCACCGGTGACGTAGGCGATGCCGAGGCCGCCGCCGAGGTTGATCTCGTCGACGCAGACGCCGTGCGTGGCCTGGATCGCCGCGGCCAGCTCGACGACGCGGTGGGCCGCCACTTCGAACCCGGCGGTGTCAAAGATCTGCGAGCCGATGTGCGAATGCAGCCCGGCGAGCTCGAGGGAGTCGGCGGCCAGGACGGCGGCCACAGCCCGCTCGGCCGCCCCGTCGCGCAGGGAGAAGCCGAACTTCTGGTCCTCGTGCGCGGTGGCGATGAACTCATGGGTGTGGGCCTCGACGCCGACAGTTGCCCGCACCAGGACCCGCTGGCGGATGCCGGCCGCGGCGGCGATCTCGGCCAACCGCTCGATCTCGACGAACGAGTCCACGATGACGTGCCCGACCCGGGCGCTCACGGCCCGCGACAACTCGGCGGCCGACTTGTTGTTACCGTGCAGCGCCAGGCGCTCCGGCGGAAATCCCGCTGCCAGCGCGACCGCGAGCTCGCCTCCCGTACAGACGTCCAGCCCGAGTCCCTCGTCGGCGATCCAGCGAGCCACGGTGGTGCACAGAAACGCCTTGCCGGCGTAGTAGACGTCGACGCCCTGGAAGGCGGCCGCGTAAGCACGTGCCCGCCCGCGCAGATCTTCCTCGTCGAGCAGCAGAGCAGGCGTCCCGTGCTCAGCCACCAGATCGGTGACCGCGCGACCGCCGAGCTGTAGGACGCCGTCGACCCGACGCACGGAGGCCGGCCAGATCGAGAGGTCGAGGAGGTTGAGGTCATCCGGTGCGGCAGCCGCGTGCGACTCGGGGATGACGTCGGCGTAGCGGGTTCCGGCGGGGTGCGCGGATCGGCTCATTTACATCCGCTCCGGTGCAGTGACGCCGAGCAACGCAAGCCCGTTGGCGAGCACGATCCGGGTCGCCTCGCACAACCACAGCCGAGCGTGCGTCAACTCGGTCGCCGGCTCGTCACCCATCGGCAGGACGCGGCACGCGTCGTAGAACCGGTGATACGTGCCGGCCAGCGACTCGAGGTAGTGCGCCACCCGATGCGGTGCGCGCAACTCAGCCGCTGACGCCACGACGCGCGGAAACTCGCCAAGGGCACCGAGCAGGTCGACTTCGCGGTCATGGGTGAGCAGGCCGAGATCGGGTTCGGCCGAACGGACGATGCCGAGTTCAGCCGCGTGGGTCTGTAACGACGCCAGCCGGGCATGCGCGTATTGCACGTAGTACACGGGGTTGTCGTTGCCCCGCCGAGCCCACAGGTCGAGATCGATGTCGATGCCCTGCTCGACCGAGTACCGCACGAGCGCATACCTGGCCGCGTCGGCCCCGATGGCATCGACCAGGTCGGCGAGCACGATCACGTTGCCGGCGCGCTTGCTCATGCGCATCGGCTCTCCGTCTTTGACGAGATTCACCAACTGACCGATGAAAACGTCGAGGGTCTCGCCCGGGTTGTCGCCGAAGCAGGTGGCCATGGCCCGCAGCCGGTTTATGTAGCCGTGGTGATCCGCCGCGAGCATGATGACGACCTTGTCGAAACCCCGCTCGCGCTTGTCGAGGTAGTACGCGCAGTCGGCCGCGAAGTACGTCCACTCCCCGTTGCTGCGCACCAGCACCCGGTCGCGGTCGTCTCCGTAGTCGGTCGTGCGCAGCCAGGTGGCGCCGTCGGCCGCAAAGACGTGACCCTGATCGCGCAGCCGTTTGAGCGCCAAATCGAGTTCGTTGCGCGCGTGCAAGTCGCTCTCTCTGAAATACACGTCGAAGACGACACCGAAGTCCGCCAGGGAACTCTTGATCTCGGCGAGCATCTGATCGACGCCGTCGCGCTTGAAGACCTCTAATTGCTGGTCGTCGGACAGATCGAGCAAGCCGGGGTTCTGCGCGAGGACCGCGGCCGCGATGTCGTCGATGTAGCTGCCGGCATAGCCGTCCTCGGGTACTGGGCGGCCGTTCGCGACCTCACGGAGCGTCCGGGCGAACCGTTCGATCTGGCTGCCGGCGTCGTTGACGTAGTACTCGCGGGTGACCCGGGCACCGTTTGCCTGCACCAGGCGCGCCAATGCGTCACCGACAGCGGCCCACCGCGCACCGCCGATGTGCACGGGCCCGGTGGGATTGGCCGAGACGAACTCGAGATTGAGGTTCTGCCCGGCCAGCGCGTCGCCGGTGCCGAACGACGGTCCGGCCTCGACGATCGTGCGCGCGACCTGGCCGAGCGCGTCGGGGGCCAGCGTGATGTTCAGGAATCCCGGTCCGGCAACGTCGACCTTGGTGATTGCATCGACGGCGGCCAGCCGAGCCGCGATCGCCGCGGCGACCTCGCGGGCCGGCTTGCCCGCGGGCTTGGCCAGCCGCATGGCGACGTTAGTGGTGTAGTCGCCGTGCTCGGGGTTACGGGGCCGCTCGATCACGACCTCGGCCGGTGCCGTACCCGTGAAATCACCCTCCGCGAGGGATTGCGACACCGCCGCGAGGACGGCTGCGGAGAGATCAGCGGGGGTCACCGGTCAATCGTAGTGGCCTCCATCTGGCCCATTTCGCCGCGGCGGGACCCGCCCGATGGGCACGCACAGCCACGCAACCTAGACTCGACTGGTTACTCCCGTCCGTCTCCCCACGCCACGAGAAGGCACACCTATGGCTCAGCGCAAGACCCCCGCGTCGGCATCGACGAAGTCCGGTGGCATCTCGAAGGCCTCAGCGGGCAAGGCGGGCACCGCGCCGAAGAGCCCGGCCAAGGCCGGCGCTGCGTCCAAGAGCGGGGCCAAGCCGGGCTCGACCAAGCCCAGCACGCCGACGAAGGTCGCGGCCAAGCCGCTGGGCCGTCCGCCGGTCAAGAAGAAGCCCGGCAAGTCGATCGTCAACCAGAAGCAGACGCCCTGGGGCTTGATCCTCACCACCCTGCTGATCGTGGTGTTCGCGGGCGGGATCGTCACTTACGCGATCGTGAACCACAAGAGCGCGGCGTCCACCGACCCGTACAAGCAGCCGGAGATCGCCGCGGCGAAAGCGATCAAGGGCTTGACGTACAAGGCCGAACCGGACCACAGCCACGTGGGCACGGCGGTCAAGTACGACACGACACCACCTACCGGTGGCAACCACAGCCCGATCTGGGCTGACTGCGCGGGCACCGTGTACCCGAACGCCATCGCCAACGAGAACGCCGTCCACATGCTCGAGCACGGCGCGGTGTGGATCACTTACAAGCCGGGCCTGCCCGCCGATCAGGTGGCGACCCTCTCGAAGCTCGTCACCGGCGTCGACCGGATGGCGATGAGCCCGTACCCGGGCCTGAAGACCAACATCTCGTTGCAGGCGTGGAACTACCAGCTCTTCGTCGACAGTGCCTCCGATCCGCGCATCGCGGACTTCATCGCGGCGCTGCGGTACAACTCGAAGACGACGCCGGAGAACGCCAGTGGTGTGACCTGCTCGGACCCGACATTCAAGAAGACGCCAAGCACGTTCGGCCACCCCATCTTCCAACTGCCGTAGCCATGCTCACCGACGACCAACTCGCGGAGCCCGTCGCCGCGCCGGGCCGCGCGGATGACGACCCGACGCCCGGGCGCCGGCTGCGCATCGTGCTCATCGCGGTGCTGACGGTGGCCGCATTGACCAGTGCGGGCGCGGTCGGATGGCTGGCTGGGCATCGCAACGGCGCAGCCTCGGTGTCCGACGGATCCGTCGACGCCGGCTTCGCGCGGGACATGTCGATCCACCATCAGCAGGCAGTCACGATGGCCTCGTTCGAGCGCGATAACACGAGCAACCCGAACCTCAAGCTGCTGGCCTACAACGTCGAGGACACCCAGAGCTTCGAGATCGGTGAGATGCAGGGCTGGCTGGACGGCTGGGGCTTGGAACGCAGTACGAGCCGGGCCCAGATGGTGTGGATGGGTGGGCACCATCTGGGCGCCGACAACCTGATGCCGGGCATGGCCACCGCCGACCAGCTGAACCACCTGCAGACGCTGCACGGCACGGCCCTCGACATCGCGTTCCTGCAGCTGATGATCCACCACCACCAGGGTGGAATCCCGATGGAGCTCTACGCGGTCGAGCACGCGAAGGAGCCCTACGTGCGCAATCTGGCGCGGTCGATGATGGCGGCCCAGTCCAGTGAAATCGTCTCGATGGAGCAGACCCTGCGCCAGCTCGGCGGCGCACCGCTGCCCCCGCCGACGTCCTGATCCGACCCAGCGCCGCTGCTAGGCTTGCCGGGTTTGCCGCCCCCGTAGCTCAGGGGATAGAGCACCGCCCTCCGGAGGCGGTGGCGCAGGTTCGAATCCTGCCGGGGGCACTCTGTGATGTCTCGGGACATCGGAATAGGTCGAACCTGCGGTGTGCAGGTTCGGCCTATTTGTTTTTGGTGGCTGGGCCGGGTGGTCGGCCGGTGGGTTGATAGTCGCGGCGTGGATCGATGATCAGGTCGCGCAGGATTTCTCCGGTGGTGGCGTTGATGACGGTGACGTGGAGGTCCTGGACGAGCAGGATGACGTCGGTTCGGGCGTAGGTTCGGCCGACGCCGATGTGGCGGAGTCGGCCGGCGACGCGCAGGGTGACGCTGCCGGCCTTGTCGATCTTGTCGCGTCGGGTGCGGTCGTGGGTGTCGCTGCTGCGATCGGCGCTGGGGGTGGCTTTGGGCAGCGAGGTGTAGATCGTGGCCGGGGTGGCGTGGTGCGGCAGTGACCGGTGCGGGCGGTGCTGGTTGTAGTTGACGAGGAAGTCGTCGAGCAGGCTCTGCAGTTCGCCGATCGTGGCGGGTTGCTGCGGCTGGGCGCGCAGCCATTTCTTCAGCGTCTGCTGGAACCGTTCGACCTTGCCTTGGGTTTGCGGATGGTTGGGCTGCCCGTTCTTCTGGGTGACGTGCAGCGTGCGCAGCTCGGTCTCGAGGTGGTTGCGGCCGCCTTTGCCGCCGGAGAACCGGGTGGTGAACACCATCCCGTTATCAGTCAGGGTGGAGGCCGGAACGCCATAAGTGGCAACGGTTCTGCGGAAGGTGGCGAGCACGACTGAGCCGGTCACCCGGGCATGGGCAGTGACCGAGAGGGCGTAGCGGGAACAGTCATCGAGCCAGGTCAAAATCTCGCTGTCCATGCCGGGTGTGCCGTCGAGGTGGGTGAGCCGATAATGGGTGAAGTCGGACTGCCAGGTCTCATTGGGTTGGTCGGCTTCGAACCGGACGTAGGAGCTCTTGGGACGCTTCCACGGTTCCGGGGTGACAGTGCCGGCCCGCACCAGGATCCGGTTGATCGTCGCCCGCGACAGGGCCATGGCGTGGTGGTGGGCCAGGTGCCAGCCGATCGTGTCCGCGCCGGCATCCAGGCCAGCCTCGGACAGCTGCTTGCGCAGCCGCAGCACCAGCTCGACGGCCTGCGGCGGGGTCGCTCCCGGGCTGGATCTCGGAGCGCGTGATAGCGGCTCGAAGGCCGCCTCACCCTCGGCCCGGTGACGGGCCATGAGCCGGCTGACCCAGCCCTGCGAGACGCCGTAGGTGCGGGCAACTTCGGACTGCGACTGACCGGCAAGAACAGCAGTGATGACGAGGCGACGTTTCGACATGCCGCAGCCTGCGAACCCTCGGCCATTCCGAAGACCTGCGACACGCTATTCCGATGTCGCGAGACACCCCATTCCGATGTCCTGAACCAGGACACTGCCGGGCGCGCTTGTTCACCCCTTTCGTCACGCGGATTCTGATGCGGCTTTCCTAGCCGCTAGGTCGACAACGGAGCCGTTAGTCCGCAAAAAGTCCGCAGCAGTTCGCGCGGAGTCCATCGCGTCGGCCACTTCGTCGAGCTGAGCGGCGAATGGATGGCCGTACAGATCGAGCGTCATCGTCGCCGACTTGTGGCCGAGCATTTTCTGGACAACCTTGATGTCAGCTCCGGCGGCGATGGCCAGGCTCGCGGCAGTGTGACGTAGCTCGTGCGGGTGCAGGCCGGGAATCCCGATCTCCTCCGACGCGAGGTCGAACGCGGCGTGACGGAAGATCGGTCCGCG
>JAOPWD010000339.1 GCA_025965875.1 Pseudonocardiales bacterium | reverse complement strand
TGAGCATGTCTGCTGCCCGCAAGTCCCTTGCCACCTCCGGCCCGGCGGCCGAATCGTTGCGCTACTACGACGTGCGCAGCGCCGACGGCACCAAGCTGCAGGCGTGGACGAATGACGCCGACGGGCCGACCGTCCTGCTCTGCAACGGGCTCGGCACCAATCCACACGCGTGGCCGGCACTGCTCGAACCCGACTGCGGCGTGCACATCGTGTCGTGGAATCACCGAGGTGTCGGCGGCTCGGAGCGACCGAGCGACGTAACCCGGGTCGGCATCGACGCGTTCGTCGAGGATGCGGTCGCCGTGCTCGACGACGCCGGCATCGATGCCTGCCCCGCGATCGGCTGGTCGATCGGTGTGAACACCGCCTTCGAGATGGCCGTGCAGCATCCGCAGCGGCTGACCGGGATCTTCGCGGTCGCCGGCGTACCCGGCGCGACGTTCGCCTCCGTCGGCGCTCCGCTGTTCATCCCGCGCTTCGCCCGCCGGGCCGTGGCCCGCACAGTCATGCGTTCGCTGGGACGGCTCGGGCCGGTGCTGAACCCGATCACGGCACGGATCACGATGGGACCGGTCGCGACGTTCGCCCTGCAGCGCAGTGGCCTGATGTTCCCCGGTGCGGACCCGGCGGTCGTCCGGCGGGCGGTGTTGACCTATCTCGACACCCCGATCGAATGGGGTATGCACCTGGCGCGCGGCGCCGATCAGCACGCCCGCGTGTCGCTGCGCACGATCACGGTGCCGACGACGTTCATCGCGGGCAAGCACGACATGCTGGCCTCGGCGCGCGACATGAAGACCGCTGCGGCACTCATCCCGCACGCGGAGTACGTCGAGCTGGTGGGCTCGCACTTCATCCAGATGGAGCGCCCGCACGAGGTGCACCAGCACCTGCTCGCCCTGCTCGACCGCATCGGTTGAGTCGCGAGTGCTAGCCGCTCGGGGTGATCAAGCCGCTTTCGTAGCCGAGGACGACGATCTGGACGCGGTCGCGTAGGTCGAACTTGGCCAGGATCCGCCCCACGTGCACCTTCACGGTGCCCTCGGACATGTGCAGCCCGGCCGCCACCTCGGCGTTGGAGGCGCCTGCGGCGACCTCGAAGAACACCTCGCGTTCGCGCTCCGTCAGCGAGGAGAGCAGGTCCTGTTGGCGCTGCTTCTGCTCAGGGTTGGGCAGCAGTTCGGTGAACGAGTCCAGCAATCTGCGGGTCGCGGCCGGCGCGATGACGGCGTCGCCGGCGGCGACGGACCGGATGGCCGAGATCAACTCACTGGGCGGGACGTCCTTGAGCAGGAACCCGCTCGCGCCGGCGCGCAGGCCCGCGTAGACGTACTGGTCGAGATCGAACGTCGTGAGGATCAGCACCTTCGTCGGCACGCCCGCGGCGAGGATCGCTTCGGTGGCCGCGATCCCGTCCAGTCCCGGCATCCGCACGTCCATCAGCACCACGTCGGGCTTGAGTTCGGTGGCCTGCCGGACCGCGGCATTGCCGTCGTCGGCCTCACCGACGACCGCGATGCCGGGCGCGGCGTCCAGAATCATCCGGAACCCGAGGCGCAGCAGTTCCTGGTCGTCGACCAGCAGCACTCGAATAGAACCGGTCATCGGCTGCCCGCCTCGACGGACTCGGTCGGCAGCCGCGCGCTGACGAGCCATCCGCGCGGCGCGGCAGGCCCGGCGCGCAACTCGCCGTCCCACGCCGCGACCCGCTCACGCATCCCGGTCAGCCCGTGGCCGCTCGGCTCGGCGCCCTCCGCCGTTCCGAGGCCGTCGTCGCGAACCTCGAGTTCGACGCCGGCGTCGGTGTAGGCCAGCCGGACGAAGGCGTGCGTGTCGGGGCCGGCGTGTTTCAGCGTGTTCGTCAGCGCTTCCTGGACGAGCCGGTAGATGGTCAGCTGCAGGGCGGAGGACAGCTCCCGGTGCCGGCCGGTGACGGTGATCGTCGCGGGCAGTCCGGCTGAGCGGACCTGTTCCATCAGCGCCTCCAGCCGGCTGATGCCAGGCTGCGGATTCAACGAGTCCGTCGGGTCCGCACGCAGTACGCCGAGGAGGCGGCGGGTGTCCGCGAGAGCCTTGCGACCCGTTGCCGAGACGGTCGTCATGACGTCTGCCGCCCGGGCCGGTGACGTCGAGACCGCGGCGGCGGCGCCGTCGGCCAGCGCAATCATCACGGTGAGGTGGTGAGCGACGACGTCGTGCAACTCCCTAGCGATCCGGGCCCGTTCGTCAGCGCCCGCGAGCTCGATCTCCTGATCCCGCTCGCGCTCCACCCGGTCGGCCCGCTCGTGCAGCTGGGAAAGCAACGCGGCTCTAGTGCGCGCATACACGCCGAGCACCCCCGCGGCCGTCGCCATGCCGGAGAGAAAGACGAAGGCCAGCAACCAGCCGTTGCCGCCCGAGAACCGCGCGGCGGCAAGGGCGAGACCGGCCTCCAGCGTGACAGCAGCCGCGCCGGCCACCCGAGGTGGCCGAAGTGCGGCGACCGTGTAGAACGCGACGAGCAGCGCCAAGCCCGCGCCGAGGCGCAGGCCTATCCAGAACTGAACGATGGCAACCGCGAACACCAGCGCGAACACCACGACCGGATACCTGCGGCGAAGCACCAACGGCGCGCTCAGCAGCACCGTCAGCACGATGCTCGTCGCGACGGGCTGGTCGGTCCGCACGACCCCGGGTATCGACAGCGCGAGGAGGGCGACCGGGGGGAACCAGTCGAGCAAACGGAGCCGGCCGGGGTCCAGCGCCCAGCGCGACCAGCGCGTCACGAGCGTCACGGGCGAACCTCCAATCCAGCCGGCCTGTGGCCGACAGTGCCCCGATAACGTTCAGTGTGGGCTGCCCCGGACCAGAGATCCGGAGCAACCCACCCTTTCCTGCCTTTGCTGCCTTACGCGTCGGCGCGCTTCATCCGCAACGCCGCGGCTGCGACGGCGGCCGCGGCCCAGGCGCAGAGGACGGCGAAGCCGGCCAGTGCACTGAGATGCGTTCCCGTCGCGTGGGTCCAGAAGGCCTGCCCGGCGTTGGAGGGCAGGTACGGGCCGACCCGGTCAGCAATGCTGCTTGGCAGCAGTCCCAGCACCGGCGGGATGACGAAGAACATCGCCACCAAGCTAGAGATGCCGGCTGCGGTGTTGCGCAGCAACCCACCGAGAGCCATGCCGATGATGCCCACGAGCACCATGTAGACGCCCGCACCGAAGACCATTCGCAACGCGTCGGGACTCGTGATCGAGACACTGATGTGCTTGCTCGACAACAAGGACTGTCCGAGGAAGAACGCGCCGAATGCAGAAGCGATGGAGACGATCCCGACGACTCCCGCGAACACTGAGATCTTGGCCCACAGGACGGCCAGGCGCCGGGGCACAGCGGTCAGCGAGGAGCGGATCATGCCGGTCGAGTACTCACCGCTGAGTAGCAGCACACCCAGCACACCGATCGCGAGTTGCGCGATGCCGATGCCGCTCAGACTGGTGTCGAGGGCGTGGAAGCTCGCCCGTTCGTCCGGCTTGGCGTCGGCCCAGTGCGCAGCCACGACACCGCTGATCAAAGCGCCGAGGCCGATGGTCAAGAGCACGGCCACGAGCAGCGTGATCACGCTGGAGCGCAGCGAGCGGAACTTCGTCCACTCGGACTTGATCACGCGCCACTGGGTGACCTTCATGCCGGCCAGGCGCGGCGTCACGCCAACGTCTTGACGGTTCAAGACGGCGGCGGTCATCGGACCTCCCCCGCGCCGACCTGGTGGCGCCCGGCGTTCTCTTCCGTTGTCTGTGCGTGGAACTCGACCGTATCTCGGGTCATCTCCATGAATGCCTCCTCCAAAGACGCTTCCTGAACGGCCAGGCCGTGCAGGCGAAGGTGATGTTCGAACGCCACATCACCGATCTGCTCCGCGTTGAGGCCGTGCACCTCGAGCAGCCCGGCCTCCGGGCTGCTGACGCTCACGTCCGGGCCGATCAACAGGTCGCGCAGTTCAGTGGCCTGGGGTGTGCGAACCAGCACCACGTTGGTCGACGCCATGGCCACGAAGGCCGCCTCGTCGACGTCGGCGATGAGCTCGCCGCGGCCGATCACCACGAGGTGCTGTGCGGTCTGCGACATCTCACTCATCAGGTGCGAGGAGACGAACACGGTGCGACCCTCGGCGGCGAGGCCCTTGAGCAGGTTGCGCACCCACAGGATGCCCTCGGGGTCCAGGCCGTTGATCGGCTCGTCGAGGATGATCGTCTGCGGGTCGCCGAGCAGCGCTGAGGCGATGCCGAGGCGCTGGCCCATGCCGAGGGAGAAGCCACCGGTGCGTTTCTTGGCCACCTCGCCGAGTCCGACGAGATCGATCACGTCGGTCACGCGGGACTTCGGTACGCCGTTGGTCTGGGCCAACGCGAGCAGATGATTGAAGGCCGAGCGACTGGTGTGGACGGCCTTGGCCTCGAGTAGGGTGCCCAGCTCGGCCATCGGGGCCTTCGCGTTGCGGTACGGCCGGCCGTTCACCAGGACTGAGCCTGACGTCGGGGCGTCCAGGCCGGCGATCATGCGCATCGTGGTCGACTTGCCGGCGCCGTTGGGGCCGAGGAAGCCGGTCACAATCCCGGGCTGCACGGTGAAGGTCAGGTTGTTCACGGCGGTCTTGTCGCCGTACTTCTTTGTCAGTCCGGTTACTTCGATCATTGGGTTCCCTCCCTGTTCGGACTTGCTGCATCGACCGTATGGATTGGGCCCAGGCCGGCACATCAGTCGGCAGACCAGCGTTTCCGGGGCGGACGTACGCCTCGAGTAGTACGTGACGTACGCACGTATCAGCGAAAACTGCGCGTGCTCCTCGCTTGATAGGCGAACTCACGTCTTGATCGAGGAGAACCCCATGGCCGGGACCTGGCAAACCTTCACCGCTCCGTCCAGCGTCAGCGCGGACACGATGTTGCTGCTCACTGACGGCAGCGTGCTCGTCCACAACGCCGACGGCACTTCGGGCAAGGGAACCGGCGGAAACGACTGGTACCGCCTGACTCCCGACGACTCGGGCAGCTATCGCAACGGCAAATGGTCCGGTGCGCTGCGCATGACCACCGAGCGGCAGTTCTTCGCCACCGGAGTCCTGACTGACGGCCGGGTCTTCGCGGTCGGCGGCGAATACGCGACCGGATTCGCACAGGACGGCTGCGCGCTGGGGGAGATCTTCGACCCGACGACCAACGCTTGGTCGGCGATGAACAAGCCCTCGCCTACCTACGACCACATCGCCGGCGACTGTTCGGCGATCGTGCTCGCCGACGGACGCGTGCTCTTCGCCGGCAACCCGTCCGGTTCACGCACCGCTATCTGGGACCCGGTCACCGACACCTGGGTCGAGGCGGGCGTGGGCTTCAACCCGACTGGAACGCAGACCAAGAAGGGCGTCAACAACGAGGAGACCTGGACGCTGCTACCCAA
>JAOPWD010000306.1 GCA_025965875.1 Pseudonocardiales bacterium | reverse complement strand
AGGGGGTGCGATTCCCCCTGGCTACTCGCCCTTCTGGGCATCCTCGTCAGCCAGTTCAGCGAAGATCACCCGTGTATCAAGCGTTATACGAGCCGCTTGCGGCGCGGTGATATTCGATCACCCGTATAACGACGGTTAACGCGTGGGTCCTCCGCGTCGTGAGCCATAGACGAGCGGGCCACAGCCGCAAAGCCATACGCATGGTGTGGCAGGGGTTACCGTGCCGACGGCGAGGTTGATCAAGACGAGGGCTTGCCACCGTCATCGCCGGCGGTCGAGTGCCGAAGGCGCGGCAACGAGCGACGGCGAGCGCGTGTCGCAGGTGGCGAAGCGGCCGAGAGTCAGAAGCGTTGCCGTGTCTCGGCTCGTCTCAGCGAACGTCTCAATCGACGACGGCAGGTACACGATGTCTCATGGGACTCGGCCTCTTGGTGCCGGGCATGTTTGCGATCGCGTTTGCAGTGCGAACAGCCGTGATCGACTAGCAACCGGCGATCGGCCCAGAATCTGGGACCGAAACATTGGTCGGGGTGGCGGGATTCGAACCCACGGCCTCTTCGTCCCGAAGCACAACGGGCCATCGATCTCACGGGCGCGAGGCCAGCGATTCACTGATCTAGGCGGCCCCGAACGTCCGTGCAGGTTCGGCAAGGTGCGCGGGCGTTGTCACTCACTTAGACGCTCAGTCCCTCGCAACGGCACCGACCTGAACAGAGGATCGGTTGGGGTGGGCCTCAGTCTCGGCCCCAACTCTGGCAGTGGTCGCAGAAGCGGTCGGGTCCTCGGCAGGGCTGTGGGTAGTGCGGCAGTGACGACCGGCCGGTCGGCAAGAATCCGGGGTGGGCCCTACGTTCACAGTGACGTTTCCGTCTCCGCTGACCCACACGCACTTGACTCTGCCGCGTGTCGTCACCGCCGCAATGTGTTCAACGAGGCCGACGGTCATGAGGTACGTCGAGAGCACGCGGGTGCAGTCCCGCTCTTGGGAGAACCGTGGTCGGGCAAAGTGGTTCGAGGCAGGTTTGCGCGGCGATCGGGTAGCCGTCGGCACCGCTCAGAGCCCTACCGAGATAGGACCGGTTGATGGCTTGATCATCGCTGGGCATGAAGCCAAGAAAGCAGGAGCGTCTGCGCGGCCACGGCGGAGGTGCAAACCTGCCGAGGTACCGCTTTTCAGGCGGGCTTGACGCGTCCAAGGCCGTGTATTCCTCCGCAGGAGGCCTATACCTCCCGTCGTCTTCACTCCGGTGGACCAGCGCGATCGCCGGTGAACTGCCACCACGACTGCCACCATGGAATGATCAACAATTGCGAAGTCTGGACGCCGCTTCCACAGAGTCGCCCGAGTGATGCCTCGGACGAAGATTGACGAGTCCGGAGGCGCCACGTCCGGTTTCGCACACACCGCCCAGGGGCCGACGGGTGGCTACGTCGCGGTTTCGTCGCCACTCCCCCGGGTGCGCTTGGGCCATGCCGATCGCCGTTACGCGACGCCTGGCTCCGCATGGGAGCGACGCGCCTGCGCCCATGCGTCCTCGAGCCCCGGGCGAAGGGACTCAGACACCAACTCGATCCGTGGCCCGCTTACCGAGGTGAAGAACCGGATGTGCGGGGCGTCGTCGGACGAATAGCCGAGTGCGAATTCGGATACATAGGACGCCGCGAGCAGCAGTTCGCTGTCGCGCGCAAGATCGCTGGACCAGTATCCGACGTGGTGGATTCCCGGCGTCATCGAGGCCGGCGCGATCCGCGGCTGGATGATTTCGACGTGCGCGCCAGGACCGACAGAGAACGCCCAAAGCACCGAGATAGGTTCGCTCGTATCGCCAACCCGACGAACCGAGTCGGCCTGCCCGACAGGGGTCCACGCGAGCACGCCGATTCGCTGCATATCGGCGATCGCGCACTGGATGTCCGTGACGACGATGCCGACGTGGAACATGTTGACCGGATGCAGCGGCGGCGCGGTCATGGCCCTCCGATCAGCGTCCACCCGCCGTCGACGACGACGAACTGACCAGTGACGTAACCCGCGGACAGCAGCAAGAACTCGGCCACCTCTGCGACGTCGTCAGGCTCTCCCACACGCGGTACCGGAAGGGTCGCAATAAGTTCGGCGTACGGACTCAAGCCGTAAGCATCGTGCGTCGGCGGTGTGTCGATGAGCCCAGGGCCGACGCAGTTGACCCGGATGCCGCGATCGCCGAGTTCGAGCGCGAACTGCAGCGTCATGGACACGAGCGCGCCTTTCGTAGACGGGTAGGTGCCCACTCCGCGACCGGGCATGACGGCCAGTGTCGACGAGATGTTGACGATTGCCGATCCGGCGGGCATGAGCGGTGCGAAGGACTGCGTCATGTGCCAAGGACCCATCACGTTGACCCGAACGACCTGTTCGGCGTCAGCGACCGGTACCGATCCGAACTCGCCGAAGCGCCAGATGGCGGCGTTGTTCACGAGCGCGACGAGGGGCGCGCCAAAACTGCGCAGGTCGTCCGCCGCCTGAGCCACGGCCTGGGCGTCGGAGATGTCGAGCGGCAGTGGCGTCCCGTCGATCTCCTTTGCAATCCGCTCTGCGGCGCTCGCGTCGATGTCGGCGCACACAACATGCAGACCGCGCGGCGCCAACCTGCGACAGATGGCGGCGCCGATCCCGCCGCCAGCTCCGGTGACGAGGGCTAGCCGGCCGGCGTCAGGCACTCGCGCGGGCCGAGAAGGTCAGCGGCAACGACTCCAGCCCGTGCAGTGCGTAGCTGGGCTCGTACCGCAATTCATCGGCAGGCGCTGCCAGCTTGATGCCGTCCAGCCGCTCGAAGACGGTTTCGAACGCGACCTGTCCTTCGAGCCGGGCAAGCGGCGCGCCGATGCAGAAGTGGATGCCATGCCCGAACGCCATGTGCGATCGGGCGTTCGGGCGGTCGGCGTCGAAGTCGGCGGGACAGGTGAACTCAGCGGGGTCCCGGTTGGCTGCTGCGTACACCACCCAGACGGTTGAGCCCTCAGGCATTGACACATCACCGACGACGCAATCCTCCATG
>JAOPWD010000542.1 GCA_025965875.1 Pseudonocardiales bacterium | reverse complement strand
GTGATCCGGCTGGCCAGGCTGGCGACCGCCATCGTCCGGCTGGTGGCCAGCAGGCCGCTGGTGCCCTCGTCGGCTGCCGCCTCGGTCGTGCCCCGCGCGGCATCGATGGTCGCCGCAGCCGGTTTGGTTCCTGGACGGAGGTTGCGCCTGCCGACGTAGGTGGGCGCACTCCACTGCGGCTCGTGCGGCGCCGGCACGTCGGCCCAGTCGGTGAAGAACACCGACGAGATCGGGTCGGCCTCGGTGAACGTACGCGGTTCGAACATCGCCCCACCGGCGTAGAGCGACGGTCTGCTCCAGTCGCCTCCGGAGGGCTCGGTCACGGTGCGATCACCGGCGGTGCGGTGCCGGGAACGGGCTTGGGATTGCGCAGCCGGCGGATGAAGCGGATCAACAGCGCGAGCACGAGCACTGCGGCCGCCGTGATGGTGATGATCACCCCGATCGCGCCCAGCGCGGTGCTGTGCACCGACAGGTCAACCGGAGCGCCGAGCTGCTCGTTGCTGGGCGTGAACAGCATGGCCTGCACGACGAAGCGTCCCGTGCGCGCGACGTGCGTCGGGATGTGCAGCGGCAGCCTCGAGTGCGGGGCGATGGACTGCCGTCCGATGTCAGCGGCAGTGAAGCCGGGCAGCCCGTTGGCCGCGGTCACCCGCACCCGGACAAAGACAGGGACGTCCAGGTTGTTCTCGACGGTCACGGTCAACGGCGAAGTCCTCGAGGCCAGCGTGTACGTGCCGCCGGACGGTTTCACTATTTGGACGCCCGTCTCGATGGCCTCGATGCGTTGGCTGAGCTGGTCGGCGAAAGCGGCGCCGGCCGCCGGGTCGGCGTGCCAGGACGCCGACTCGGCGCGCTGCACCGCCGTCGGCAGCTCGCCCAGCAAGGTGGCGGCGTCAGCGGGGACGAGCATGGTCGAGAGCGCTGGGACCACCCGGGTGAGGTCCTGCGCGACGCTGATCGTCCGCAGCGACAGCGTCAGGGCACTGGCAGGCGGCGGGACGAGCTGGCCGTGATCGGCCGGCTGGACGGTCGGCGGGCTGGCCTCGTCGAGCGAGAGCGGCTTGGACCAGAAGACATTCGACGTCGCTCGGATCGCCTGTGCCGCGACTGCGGACGGGTCGATCAGGCGCGGCGCGACGATGGTGACGTAGTGCGAGGTCGTCCCGTCCTGAACCGCCCGAACGGCCACCTCGGCGACGAGCTTGGGCAGGTCGGCCAGGCCGGTCCCGCCGACCGAGAGCACTGGAGCTACGTAGCGCTGGATGGTGCTCGTGGTGATCGCGGCCAGGACGGGGCCGGCCGGCGTCTGAAGGGACGCCAGCGCGTTGCGAGTGCTCGATCGAGGGATGCCGCTCAGCGCCGAATCACTCAGGATGACGGTGCGCGCACCCTGCCTGACGACCGCGTTGAGGGTGTCCGGACTGAGCGCGCCGCCGGGGGGCCAGGCGACGTGCGTCGACACTGGGTAGCCGCCGAGCGCGGCCGTCACCCGCTTCTGCGCGGCCTCGCTCAGGCCGACGGTCCAAGCCAGACCGTTGCGGGTGAGGGACTCGATGTCGGGGTCGGCCGGCGGCGTGAAGTCGACTTCGATCTTGGGGTTGGCGGCGAGGGCGCGCTGCAGTCGGTCGAGCCAGCGCGTGGCCGCGGCCGTGCCCGTACCTGCCGCCAGCTTGCCTGTGGTTCCGTATTGGTAGGGCCCCGCGCTCATCACCGCGAGCTCGTCGATCAGCTCGGGATCGATGACCAGGGTCATCGTCACCTGCTTGCCGGCGGACTCCACGACCTGGAGCACGCGGTCGAGGCGGCCTCCGTTGACCGAAGCGGCCAGGTCGTCGTCGGTGAAGACGGTGTCGCCCGTGAGCCGGTGCGGGCGGTCGATGATCGGCCACACCCAGCTCACCTGCACGGGCTGCGGCAGCGACTCACCGAAGGCCGGAATGTAGGTCTGACCCGCTCCGATCACCTGGTCGTTGCCGTTCAGATCGGTGGCATGGGCCGTGAAGTAGAGCGGATAGATCCGGTTCTGGCAGATGCACAGCCCGGGGTCATCGGGGATCGTGTCACTCGTACTGCGGTACTCAACTGACGCGCTCGCCCGCGGCCCGAGCGAGGTCAGCACCGGGGCCTTGGTACCGAACCTGCCCACCAACCCCTCGTCGGGAGGTTGCGGGTGGGCGATCGCCTGCTCGAGCGCGGTCTGGCTGTCGATCGGGTTGCCCCGGGCGCCCTCGACGGTGACCTTTGCGATGGATTGGTCGGTCGTGTTGGTGAGGCGCAAGCGCACGGTCAGCGGTTGCGGGGTGGTGCTGGGTGTCGGCGTCGTCGGCGAGACGCTGAGAATCGTGACCTTGACGCTGTCCTTGGTCAGCGGCGCCTCGGCGGCAGCCGCGGCCGCGGGCGGTGCGATGATCAGCGAGGTGCCGAGCAGCACGCCTGCCCCGGCGAGCGCGGCCACCCGAACCCAGAGCCGACGTGACACGACTCGCCGTTGGCTCACGCGGTCTCCGCGAGCAGCCGCCCGGCCGCATCGACCAGGCCACGCTCGTCCGGGTAGGCCAGCTGTGCCCGGATGTCGGGCAGTGGCACCCAGGCCACCTCGGTGACCTCGACGTCGGCGTCGGACAGCTCACCGCCGGTGGCGCGCAGCAGGTAGTGGCGCACGGTCTTGTGGATGCGGCGTCCCTCGGCGACGAACCAGAAGTCGATGGTGCCGAGTTCGGCCAGGATCTCGCCGCTGATGCCGGTCTCTTCCTCGACCTCGCGGACGGCGGCCTGCTCGGCTGTCTCGCCGGCTTCGATGTGACCCTTGGGCAGCGACCAGAGCAGCCGACCGTGCCGGTCGGTGCGGCCGATGAGGGCGCCCCGGGGTACGTCGCCCTGGAGGTCGACGACCAGCCCGCCGGCGCTGTATTCGTTTACCCGCCGCAGCCACTTACCGCGGCCACGTCCGGACCTGGCGCCCCTCGGGCCGCGCCGCGCGGCAGCATCCGATGAGCCCTTCGCCATGGGCCCGATGGTAACCGGCGTCCGAAACGCCGTCCGGTCACGCCACTGAGTAAGTTTGCCACCCGTGAACCACCCCACGAAACCGCTCGCATCGTTACCGCGTGCATTCCGGTGACCGCACCGACAACGCTCACGCTTTCACGGGGGCCCCGTTGACCCAACCCGCCGACCTGATCCCCGTGCCGCCCGAGGCGGCCCAGCTCGGCGCTGCGTTCGCGGCGGCCGGGTACCAGCTGCACCTGGTCGGCGGCACCGTGCGCGACGCGCTGATGGGCCGTACCAATACCGAGATCGTCGAGGATCTGGACTTCGCCACCGACGCCCGCCCTGACGCCGTCCTTGAAATCGTCGCCCCGCTCGCGCAGGCCACCTGGGAGACGGGGCGCGAGTTCGGCACGATCGGCGCCCAGATCAACGGCCGGATGTGTGAGATCACGACGTTTCGCGCGGATCGCTACGACCGGGTGTCGCGCAATCCCGAGGTCGCGTTTGGCAGCTCACTGGTCGAGGACCTGCGCCGGCGCGACTTCACGATGAACGCCATGGCGCTGTCGGTCACCGATGATGGGGTGTTCAGCGACCCGTTCGGTGGGCTGCCCGACCTGGCCCGCGGCGTGTTGCGCACCCCCGGGACGCCCGAGGAGTCCTTCGCCGACGATCCCCTGCGGATGCT
>JAOPWD010000294.1 GCA_025965875.1 Pseudonocardiales bacterium | reverse complement strand
GCTGGGCTTCAGTACCGCCGAACGCGTGGCGATGCTCGGCAAGCCGTGGCTGGCCTACCGGCTCGTACTGAGGCTGCTGGCTCGGTGGGCGAGTCTCATCCGGGGCTCGGTGCGCCTGCGGCGCAGTGCCCACTACGACGTCGTCATCGTCGGCTATCTGGGCCATTTCGACGTCGCACTGGCCAGATTGCTCTACCCGCGCAGCCGGATCGTGCTGGATCTGATGATCTTCGCGGTCGACACGGCGCGCGACCGTGGCACGTCGTCCGGGCTGAAACTGCGGCTGCTCGGGGCGCTGGACACGTTTGCGACGTGGTGCTCCGACGTCGTCGCCCTGGACACCGATGAACAGCTGTCCCTGCTGGCCGAGAGCGCCCGCCACAAGGCGGTCGTGGTGCCCGTCGGGGCCTCGGCGGAGTGGTTCGCGGCGGCCGGCCAGCGGGGCCCGGAGTCGCCTCAGTCGCTTCGCGTGGTGTTCTTCGGCGTGTACACACCGCTGCAGGGCGCCGCGGTGATCGGCCAGGCATTGGCGCGCCTGGCTCATCGGGCTGATATCGAAGTGACCATGATCGGCACCGGCCAGGATTACCCGGCGACCCGGGCCGCGGCCCACGCCAACCCCCACGTCACCTGGCTGGACTGGCTGGACTCCGACGAGTTGGCCCGGACGGTGGCCGAACACAATGTCTGCCTGGGCATCTTCGGCGACTCGGCCAAGGCCCAGCGGGTCGTCCCCAACAAGGTCTATCAGGGAGCCGCGGCGGGCTGCGCAATCCTCACGTCGGACACCGCGCCGCAACGCCGGATGCTCG
Source organism: Pseudonocardiales bacterium (assembly GCA_025965875.1). GTDB lineage: Bacteria > Actinomycetota > Actinomycetes > Mycobacteriales > Jatrophihabitantaceae > QHCC01. The sequence continues at coordinate 6,212 of JAOPWD010000294.1, read as the reverse complement.
GATCGGCCGCCGTGTATGTGCCCGCAGGCGATCCCGTCGCGCTGGCGGACGCGCTGATCTCACTGGCCGACGATCGGGCCCGGACGGCGGCGCTGCAGACCGCGGCGCGGTCAATGGCCATGGACCGGTTCACGGCCGAAACAGTGGTGGCGCCGCTGCGCGCCAGGCTCTCCGGGGCAGCGCCGGAGCCGGGCGCAAAACACGGGTGAACTAGGCTCCGAAGGGCCACGTCAGTTCACCGCACCCATCCATGGAGTCATTGATGCGCGACGGGATCCCCCCCGCCGGATCGGCCGTCCCCACCGCACCGCTCGCGATTCGCGCCTGGTTGCGCTACGACGTCGTGTCGCGAGTCATCGACCGGCTCAAGCCCGCCCGCGTGCTCGAGATCGGCTGCGGCCAGGGCGCGTTCGGGTCCCGCATCGCGGGCCGGGTGGATTACGTCGGGGTCGAGCCGGACGAGATCTCCTACGGGGTCGCGCTGAGCCGCATCCAGCCGCGCGGCGGCACGGTGATCAACGGCAACCACGAGACGGTCCCCTCGGGGGCGACGTTCGACGCGGTGTGCGCATTCGAGGTGCTCGAGCACATCGAGGATGACAAGGGAGCGCTCGCCGCCTGGGTGCCGTTCCTGCGTCCGGGCGGCCATCTGATCCTGTCCGTGCCCGCCTTCCAGGACCGCTTCGGCTCGATGGACACCCACGCCGGCCACTTCCGCCGCTACTCCCCCGACGAACTGCGCGACCGGCTCACCGAGGCCGGCCTGGTCGTCGAGGAGATCACTGTCTACGCCTGGCCCCTCGGCTACGCGCTCGAAGCCGTCCGCAACCGCATCGATGCCAAGAAGCTCGCGAGGGCGAAGGCGAACGGCACCTCGATCGAGGAACTCACGGCCGCGAGTGGGCGCACGTTCCAGCCGTCACGACGCGTGGGAGGAATTGTCGTGCAGGCGGTGACGCTGCCCTTCCGCCTCCTGCAGCGCACGCAGGCCCACCGCGGCACCGGCCTGGTTGCGGTCGCCCGCCTGCCGGTGGCCTGAGGTCCTCAGCCCACCAGGCTGCGCAGATCGCTTGTCTCGGGCAGGTAGTCGCCCTTGCCGAAGCGCATCTTCTTCGTGTGTTCGAGGCTGTCCTCGATCAGCATGCGGTTCGTTCGGATGAGGTCCGAGATGATGCCGATGATCACACTGAGGAAAGCCATGATCAACAGGACGGCACCAAGCAGCAGGGACTGCAGGTGCGAACCGGGGTGGTCGGACACGATCTGCAAGATGCCGAAGCGAACGAAGGGGATCAGGCCCAGCACGCCGAACAGCGCGGCGAAGAACGTGAAGATCACGTAGGGCTTGTACATGATGTAGGCCCGGATGATCGCGCCCGCCGACATGCGCACGTGCTGGAACGTCGACTTGAACAGCCGCGACTCGCGGGTCTTGTCGTTGGTGAGGATCGGGATGCTCGTAATTTTCAGCTTCTTGTTGCCCGCCTGGATGATCGTCTCCATGCAGTAGCTGAACCGGGTGATCGTGTTCAGCACCATCAGGCTCTCGCGCGAGTACGCGCGAAAGCCGCTGGCGGCGTCGGGCAGGTCGGTGCCGGCAGCGACGTTGACGATCTTGCTACCGAACTTCTGCAGCGCGATCTTCGCGCGGGAGAAGTGCTCGACCAGGTGCACCTGTCGGTCGGCGATGACGATGTCGGCCTCGCCGGTGATGATGGGCTGCACGAGGTCGGAGATGCGATCCTGCGGGTACTGGTTGTCGCCGTCGGTGTTCACGACGATGTCGGCGCCGAGTTCGAGGGCCCGCTGCACACCGTCATGGAAGGACCGGCCCAGCCCGCGGTTGCGGGCGTGGTTCACGAAATGCGTCACACCGTGAGCCTGGGCCACCTCGACCGTCCGGTCGGTGGAGCCGTCATTGATGATCAAGATGATGATCTCGTCGATGCCTGGGATCTCGCGCGGGATCGACTGGAGGACAAGTGGCAGAGTCTCTTCCTCGTTAAGACAAGGCACTTGGACGACTAGACGCACTGTGTGAAACCTCGCTCGTGTTTGCTGGCGGCCAGCCGGGGCAGGTCGCCCGGAAGTGGCCGGAACTACGGGACCGAGGATACCGTGGGCGCGCTGGGCGGACCGAATCCTCAGCCGATCAAGAGGCTTCGGAACCGATCGGCAGGCGCTCACTCGGCTCGGGCTCGGAAAGTGGCACCAGGTCGTCGGGATCGCGGCGGGCGGCACCCACAACGAGTGCGACGAGCGTCGCCACTGCGAAGGCGCCCGCGAGCAGGACGATCGCTGCAGAGACTTTCCCGGGGAAGGGTGCCCAGCCGACGACGAAGTGCACAGCGTCATCGAGTCGCTGCGTGTGATTGGGATCGGTGCTCGACATCTCGATGTTCAGCACGCAGTAGACCGACCAGCCGATGAACGCCATGCTCGCGAGCAGGATCGTGGGTGGCAGCCATCGCCGCAGGCGCCCGGCCGCCACGTCGAGGACGACCGCGGCGCAGATCATCAGCCCGAGCAGGGTCGGCACCACATAGCGGGAATTGATGCCGATCAGCTGGTGACCGCGCAGGTACCGACCCCGCGCACCGACGTACATGGCCCCCAGCGTGAGCAGCGTCGGCAGGATCAGGCTCAGGGCCCGCCCAGCCGTCCAACCCGACACGTGCAGCCGGGTCCGCAGGCCGGGCGCGCCGAGCACAACAGACACCACGAGCAGGGCCACCAGCACCGCCGACATCGTGTACAGGAAGGCGTGCGGCAGGGATGGGGTGTCGATCAGGCCAAGGCCTCCCCACATGCGCTGCCCGAGCGTGCGGAAGAAACTGTTGAAGAAGTCGATCTCGCCTGCACCCGCGCGATCCTTGCCGAACCCCAACTGACGTTGGGCGTCGGACAGGGTCGCGAAGCCGTCCGGCTGGACCTTGCCGTAGATCACCAGGTTGCGGATCCACCACCAGGCACCGATCACGCAGCCGATGACCCCGGACAGCACCACGCCCGGCCAAGCAACCCGGATGCGTTCCTTGAACGTCCCGCCCGCGCCGAGCAGGTACGCCAGCACGATCGCAGGCGGCAGGACGAGGGCGAAACCCTTGGTGAGCAGGGCCGCACCCCACACCACGCCGACAAGGATCGCAGTCCGCCGGCCGAGATCACCCCACGCGACCCGAACCAGCAGGGCTGCGAGGGCGATCGTCAGCACCGTGATCAGCGAGTCGTTGGTGACCGAGCCGCCGGTGCGCAGGTAGGTCGGTATCGACAACGGCAGAATCGCCGCGACCACCGCGACACTGTGGTTTCGAGTGGCCCGCCGCGCGGCGCCATAGATGAGTAACGGCACGGGCGCCAGCAGCAGCACCGAAAGCAGTCGGAGCCAGAACGTCTGGATGTCGAACCGCTGATTGTCGAAGTTGGGCAGCAGGTAGCTGAATCCAGCAGCCAGCCCGTAGTACAGCGGCGGGTGCTGGGTCATCTGGTTCGGGAACGCGGTCCCGGGCGCGGCTGGCGCGGTGCCGAGTGCATCGAAGGACTTGCGCAGGGACCGCGGCACCGGCACCTTGCCGGCGACGTGGGCGATATGCTTGCGGAACTGAATTCCGGGCACTGTCTGATTGGCCGCGATCACGCCGGATTGGTATTGGCGCTCGCCGATCGCGTCGAACCACTCGCCGTGCCGATGCGCGAGGACGTAGTCGATGTGCGCGATCTCGTCGGGTTCCTGAAACGTCGGGTAGAGCACCGTCATCCCGAGCATGAGCATGGTCTGCAGCCCGACTATGAGCCAGACCACGAGAGGGAAACCGCGACGTCGCGCTGGCGGTTGCTGATCATCGGCACGGGTCAGGTCATCCAGCTGCCCGACTGCCACGGCGCTCACGATACCGGGTCGCCGGCTGCAGTCCGGGCGCTCGTCGGCTCTCGGGTATCGCGCATCGCGGCACGCGCGAACACGACGCATGTCGCCCCGGCGAGGCCGATGGTCAGGGCTAGCAGGGCGATCGTGACGGCAGTCGGGAACGGTGCCCAATTCGCGACGAAGTGCAGTGCGTCCTTCAAGCGCCGTACGCGGTCCGGCCCGCCGCTGGACATCTCGACATCGAGCACGACGTATGCGGACGCGGCCACAAAGGTCAGGCTCGCCGCCAGTGCCGCGAGCGGCAGCCAGCGCCGCCACCGACCGGCCACCCGATCCAGCCCGACTGCCGCACAGATCACGATCCCGAGCACGGCGGGCACCAGGTAGCGCGCTTGGACCCCGCCGAGTGCGTGGCCTTTGAGGTAGGTGGATCTGGACCCGGCGTACATGACGCTCAGCGTCAGCAGCGCCGGCAGGATCAGGCTCACTGCCCGGCCGACGGTCCAGCCGGACGCTGCCAATGTGCCGCGCCAGCGAGGCACTCCGGCGAGAACGCCGGCGACGATGCAGGCGACCAGCAGGACCGTCATGGGGAAGAGCACCAACGCCGGCAGCGACGGCTGGTCGATCAGGCCCAGCGACCCCCAGATACGCCGGGCGAGGAGTTTCATGAACCGGACGAAGAAGTCCAGGTCGGTACCGCCCACGTGATCCCGGCCGAAGCCCAGTTGTCGCACGCTGTCGGACAGCGTGGCGAAGCCGTCGGGCTGCACGGTCCCGTAGAGGACGACGTTGCGGATCCACCACCACCCACCGATCGCGAAGCCGATCGCGCCGGACAGGAGCATGCCGGACCACGACATCCGCAACCGGTTGCGCAGGGTTCCGTGGGCGCCGACGAGGTAGGCCAGCACGATCGCGGGCGGCAGGGCCAGCGCAAACCCCTTGGTCAGCAGTGCGGCACCCCAGGCCAAGCCCAGCAGCACGGCGGTGCGGCGAGTGCGATCGCCCCACGCGATTCGCACCAGCAACGCCGCCATCGCCACGGTCAGCAACGTGAGCAGCGAGTCATTCGTGACCGACGCCCCGGTGCGCAGGTAGGACGGGATCGCCAGCGGGATGACCGCTGCCACCAATCCGATGTTGCGGCTCTTGGTCGCGCGCAGCGCTGCCCCGTAGATGAGCAGCGGCACGGGAGCCAGCAGCAGCACCGACAGCAGGCGAAGCCAGAAGATCTGCACGTCGAAGCGTTGGTGGCTGAAGTTCGGGAGCAGGTAGCTGAACCCCGCCGCCAGTCCGTAGTAGAGGGGCGGGTGCTGCACCATCTGGTTGGGGAAGGGTGACTTCGACGGGGCGGTACCGAGCGCGTCGAAGGACTCTCGCGCCGAGCGTGCCGGCACTGGTTTGGAGCCGATGTGCGCTTGCACTGCCGTATTGGGCACCTCGGACCGGGCCTTGAGTACGCCGGATTGGAAGTGCCGCTGGCCGATGTCGTCGAGCCACTCGCCCTCGCGGTGGGCGATGACGTAGTCGATGTGCGAAACCTCGTCCGGCTCCTGGAACGGCGGGTACAGCACCGTCGCGCCGAGCATGAGCATGGTTTGCAGGGCGACGAGGAGCCAGGCAGCCAGTCCGAAGCGGCGTGGCACCGACTTCTCGGTCTCTGGAGACTCCACGCGCGACTGGTCAAGCGCGCCGGAAACCACGGCTCACACGATACAGAGGCCGCTTCGGCACGCTGACGCATTGCCCCGGTGCCGACTGCGCAGGCCGCGAGCAGCGCTTGTGGTACACAGAACGGGCACCTGACGTCAGTCCAACGGTGAGCCCAGTATCCGATCCAGCAGGCCAGGAGTTGTCGATGGACCGCGCCGGGGGCATCCGCGAGGAGCCCGACGAGCTCACCGACGCCGAACCGGTTCCGAGTTCGCTGCCCGACGGCGGCCGAGACACCCTGCTGCGGTGGTTGCGCATCGGCCTGGTCGGGTCGATCGCCGTGTATGTCGCCCTGGCAGCCATCTGGGCCTTCGCCGTGCCGCTGTTCGCGCCGCTCGACGAGAGCGCGCACGTCGATTACGCCTACCAGGTCGCACACGGCGGGCTGCCGCTCGCCGGCACGCACTACCAAGCCGAGTTCCCTACGCTGCACCAGCGCAGCGGTGGCCAGTACGTCGCCTATCACCCGCCGCTGTACTACGCGCTGATCTCCCCGCTGATCCGGCTCGCCGACCCGTCGAGCCACCCCCGCGTGTGGCTGCTCGCGGTACGCGGTGTGGGCATCGTCCTCACGATCGGCACGCTCCTTCTTGTCGCGATGCTGGCAGTACGGGTGTTCGCCAAGTGG
>JAOPWD010000292.1 GCA_025965875.1 Pseudonocardiales bacterium | reverse complement strand
AGCTGACGGGCCGAGCCTGGTCGGGGTGGGGACCGGTCACCCGGGTCGAAGTCAGCGTCGACGGCTGCAACAGCTGGGACGACGCCGAGCTCGGCCCGCAAGCCGACAGGTACGCCTGGCGCTCCTGGCGCTGGGTGTGGCGTGTCGAGACGCCGGGTCGCTACGAACTGTCCGCTCGGGCCACCGACGCGGCCGGCAACATCCAGCCGGTGGAGCCCCCGTGGAATCGCCAAGGCATGGCGAACAATCATGCTCAGCGAGTCCCGGTAACCGTGCGCTGACCCTCAGCCGCCGTGTCGGCCAGGTGTGAAATTGCAGGTCTAGCGCTCACGATCCGCGTACGCAACACTGAGGCCGGGCTTCTTGCAGCCTCGCCGGCTTGCGAGGCGAGGGGGCTACGACGGAGGCCAGGTGGCCAACGAAGTGCCTGCTCGGACCGGGAGCAGTGCCGAGGATGCGGAACTTCGCCGCGATTTGCTGGCCGCGAGCGAACAATTCGCCGCGACCAACGAGGTGATCAGTGCCCTCGGGCGCAACACCAACGACCCCGACGCTGTACTGGGCACCATCGTCGAAAATGCGCTCCGACTGTGCCGGGGGCAGGTGGCGCAGATCTATCGGGTTGACGGCGACGAGTTCCGACTGGCCAAAGCCGTGGGGCTCACCCACGAGGTGGCCGAATACCTGACTCGGCACCCCCTGACGTTGGACCGCAAGGCCTTGATCGGCAGGGTCGGGCTCGGTCGCAAGACCGAACAGATCGTCGATGTGCTCGCCGACCCCGACTACGGGCGACACGACCTGCAGCGCGTCGCCGGCTACCGCACGACGATCGGTTCGCCGTTGCTGCTCGACGACGAGGTCGTCGGCGTCCTGATCGTGTGGCGCGGCGAGGTCGAAGCGTTCGACGAACGCGAGACGGCTGTTCTCGAGGTCTTCTCGGCGCAGGCCGCCATCGCGATTCGAACCCTCGACCTGGTCAAGGCGCTGGAGGTCAGGGGCGTCGAACTCGCCGGCAAGGTGGAACAGCTGCAGGCACTTGCCGACGTGGGTGAGGCGATCAGTTCGAGCCTCGACCTCGACGAAGTGCTGTTTACCATCGTGATGAACGCCGTCCGGATGTCAGGTGCCGACGGCGGATCGATCATGCAGTACGTGGAGCACGACCGTAGCTTCTCGGTCCGTACCACCTATGGCACGAGCGACGAGCTCGTCGCCGAGTTACGCAGCATCCGGATTGAGATCGACTCGACGCTCGTGGGTCGCGCCGCGCGTGAGGGCCGACCGTTGCAGGTTCCCGATCTCGACGCAGCGGAACGGGATCCGCACCTGCAGTTGATGTTCGACTACGGCTGGCGTTCCGTGCTGGTCGCGCCGATGCTTCGGCAGGGGCAGATCGTCGGAGCACTGGTGATCCGGCGCAAGACCCCGCACACGTTCTCCGAGAGCACGATTGATCTGCTCGAGACCTTCGCCAATCAATCCGCTCTCGCCATCTACAACGCGGGCCTGTTCCGCGAGCTCGAGGTCAAGAAGGACGAGCTGCAGATCGCCAGCCAGCACAAATCGGAATTCCTCGCGAGCATGTCTCATGAGCTGCGGACGCCCTTGAACGCAGTGATCGGGTTCGCGGAAGTGTTGCTGGAGCGCATGTTCGGCGACATCAACCCGCGGCAGGAGGGGTACCTGCGCGACATTTGGAGTTCCGGCAAGCACCTGCTCGAGTTGCTGAACGAGATCCTCGACCTCTCCAAGGTCGAGGCCGGACGCATGGAACTCGCGGCCTCGACCTTCACGGTCCGCGACGCCATCGAGTACGCGATGTCGATGGTCAGAGAACGCGCTGCGCTGCACGGGATCACCCTCGAGTTGCGCGTCAGTTCGGACGTGGGCCTGATCTACGCAGACGAATTGCGGTTCAAGCAGGTTGTCCTCAACCTCCTGAGCAACGCGGTGAAGTTCACCCCCGACTCAGGTCATGTGCAGGTGTCGGCGACCATCGAGGACGCGGAACACCTCGCGGTGACGGTGACCGACGACGGCCCAGGGATTGCGGTCGAGGACCAGGAGCGCATCTTCGAGTCGTTCCACCAGGGCGGGCGGGGCGCGCCCAAGGACGAGGGCACCGGCCTCGGCCTGACACTGTGCCGACGGATCGTCGAGCTTTTCGGCGGCCGCATGTGGTTGGACAGCGAGATGGGCCGGGGCAGCACGTTCGGCTTCTCGGTGCCGCTGACCAGATCCGCCGAGCCCGCGACCCGGGCGACGCGGTTGGGGGCGCAGCCCCGCGTGGTCATCGTCGAGGACGACCGAGCGTCGCTCGACCTGTTCTCGGCGTATCTGGAAGGAACCGGCATCGACCTGGTGAAAGCACGCGATGGTCCGGACGGATTGGCCCTGGTGCGTGAATACGTGCCGGCGGCAGTCCTGCTCGACATCCGGCTGCCCGGCTTGGACGGGTGGGAGCTGCTGAACTCTCTCAAGGCTGACACGGAGACGGCTGGCATCCCGGTGATCGTGATGACCATCGTCGATGAACGCTCGCGCGGACTGGCAATGGGCGCATCGGAGTACCTGATGAAACCGGTGGCTCGCGATCAACTGCTTGGAGCCCTGTCCCGCGTCGGGCTGGCATCGGCTGTCGGAGGGACTTCTCGAAGCGGGGAGGCCGTATGAGAGCGCGCATCCTGGTCATCGAGGACAACGCGAAGAACCTCAAGCTGGTCCATGACGTCCTCGAGTACGCCGGTTACGAGGTGGTCGAGGCGCGAACCGGTGAGGAAGGCATCGAGGCTGCATTGCGCTGCGCGCCGGACCTGGTCCTGATGGACCTCCAGTTGCCCGGCATCGACGGCAACGAGACCCTGCGCCAACTGCGCGAGGCCGGACAACGAGACGTGCCCGTCGTTGCTGTCACGGCGTTCGCGATGCACGCGGACCGGGAACGTGTGCTCGCGGAGGGATTCGACGGCTATCTCGAAAAACCGATCAGCGTGCGAGCCTTTCCTGGTCAGGTTCGCGACTTCCTGCACCCCGAGGTGGCGACGTGACCGAGCCCGTCACCGTACTCGTCGTCGACGACCAGCCGCCCAACCTGCGTCTTCTGGATGCAGTGTTGTCGCCGCGTGGCTATCGAGTCGTCACGGCGGGGTCAGGCGAGCAGGCTCTGGCGGTCCTCAAGGACTCGGCGATCGACCTGGTCCTGCTCGACGTCGTGATGCCCGGTCTGGACGGGCATGAGGTGTGTCGACGGATCCGTGCGGACGAGGCAACCGCGTTCCTGCCCGTCGTGATGATCACCGCCAGCGGCGACCAGGAGAAAGTGCACGCCCTCGTGAGCGGTGCCGACGACTTCGTCACGAAGCCGTTCGACCAGGCCGAATTGCTCGCTCGAGTGGCGTCGTTGGCCAAGATCAAGCGGTATCAGGACACCATCCGACGGCAGGCAGAGGAACTCGCCTCGTGGAATCGCGAACTTGAGCAGCGCGTCGCTGTTCAAGTCGCGGAGTTGGAGAAAGTCAGTCGGCTGCGACGTTTCCTGTCACCACAGGTCGCGGAATTGATTTTGGAGTCCGGAGACGAGTCACTCCTCGAGAGCCACCGTCGGGAAATCGTGGTCGTGTTCTGCGACCTGCGCGGATTCACCCCGTTCGCCGAATCGAGCGAACCGGAAGAGGTCATCGAGGTCCTCACTGAATATCACGCCGCCCTCGGCGACCTGGTCTTCCGGTTCGAGGGCACCTTGGAGCACTTCACCGGCGACGGCCTGATGGTGTTCTTCAACGACCCGGTGCCGTGTGAGGACGCGCCGCTGCGCGCCATCCGAATGGCGGTGGCAATGCGGACGAGGATCCGGGACTTGGCCGAGTCCTGGGCTCGGCGCGGACACGACCTCGGCTTCGGCATCGGTGTTGCGCAGGGGTTCGCAACACTGGGTCGGATCGGGTTCGAGGGTCGCCTCGATTACGCGGCGATCGGCAGCGTGACCAATCTGTCCGCGCGGCTGTGTGCGGAGGCCGAGCCCTGGCAGATCCTGGTCACGCAACGGGTCTTCTCCTCGGCCGACGGTGTCGCCGTGGGCAACGACATAGGCGACCTGACGCTGCGCGGCTTCAGCCGTCCGATTCGCGCGTTCGACATCAAGGGACTCGATGAGGCACGGCTGAGCTCATGACCGGGATGCTGCGCGCTGGTGCGCTCGATACTCCACCGACGTTGTCACAACTCAGCGAGGCCGCCCGGTACGAGCGGTTCGACCTGCTGCAGGAGCACCTGCTCGAGGTCTGGTCAGCGATGCGGCTCAATCATGCCGACGAGAGCGTCGTCGTGATTCCGTCGATCACCCTGGACCGTGCGGTGCAGTCATCGGGAAGTCTGGAGCAGGCGTACGAGGAACGATTCTTGTTCCTGCTGTTGCTGTTGCGCCAGCCACGGTTGCGAATGATCTACGTGACGTCGATGCCGATCGCGCCGGAAATCGTCGAGTACTACTTGGCGTTGCTGCCAGGCGTCATCCCTAGCCACGCGAGGTCCAGGCTGACCTTGATCTCGGTTGGTGACTCCTCGCCGGCATCGCTGAGCGAGAAGTTGCTGGCGCGTCCACGCCTGCTGCTCCGGATTGCGGCGCAGATTCCAAATCGGAGGCGCTCGCACCTTATTCCGTACAACACGACGGAGCTCGAACGCGACGTGGCTATCTCGCTCGGGATCCCGATGTACGGGGCAGACCCGCGACATGCCGAGCTCGGCACGAAGAGTGGGTGCCGCACGCTGTTCGCCGACGTCGGGATACCGCATCCATTGGGTGCGGAGAACCTGCACAGCGTCGAAGATGTCTCCGCTGCGATCGTGCAGATGCGACAGCAGCGACCAACCATGCGCGAGGTGATCGTCAAGCTCGACGAAGGGGTCTCCGGAGCCGGGAACGCTCTGGTCGACCTGCGCGGATTGCCCCAGCCCGGCGACGCTGGCGAGCGCGCGGCGGTGAGCGATCGCGTTGGCGCGCTCCAGCTGGAATCACCCGATGTAGCGCGCGAGGTGTACTTCGCCAAGCTCTCGGAGGGTGGCATCGTCGAGGAACGCATCGTCGGGCTGGAGTTCCGCAGCCCGAGTGTGCAGCTGCGCATCACGCCGGACGGCAGGGTCGAACTTCTTTCCACCCACGATCAGTTGTTGGGCGGGCCCAGCGGGCAGAGCTACCTGGGCTGCATGTTCCCCGCAGACCCCGGATACGCGCGGACGATCAGCCGGTACGCCGTCGCCGCCGCGGAACGTCTCGTCACGCTCAATGTCATCGGACGTTTCGCGTTCGACTTCGTCGTCGTGCGCGAGGCCGATGGAACGTGGGCGGCGTACGCGATCGAACTGAACCTGCGCAAGGGAGGCACGACCCACCCGTTCCTGACGCTCCAGTTCCTCACCGATGGCCGCTACGACCCCGGAACCGCGTTGTTCATGACGTCGACGGGCACGGAGAAGCATCTCGTTGCGACGGACCATCTCGAATCGCAACGGCTGCAAGCTCTGTCCGTCTCGGACCTCTTCGACGTGGTCGCGCGTCACGGGCTGCACTTCCACCAGGCACGGCAGACCGGGATTGTGTTCCACATGATCAGTTCTCTGACCGAACACGGCCGAGTGGGGCTGACCGCGGTCGGTAACACGCGTGCCGAGGCACAGGCGTTGTACGAACGGGCTCAGCGCGTCCTGCTCGACGAGAGTGATGCCGCGCTCGTCGAGAGCCCGATGCAGGTCTGAAGCCATGGGCCGTGGCGTCGTTCTGGGCTAGCCGGTCACGGTGACGCGGGCGGGGTCAGGCGCCTGGTGACTCGGTGCGGGTGGTGGCGAACTTCCGGTTGGAGTGGGACTATCCCGTGGTGCGACGGTAGGTCCCGGAGGAGGCGCCTTCGATGTCGAATACTGAGCGGCGGCTCGGCGCCTCGACGGCCGGAGGACCGTCTCGACTGACCACCTGGCATCAGGAGCTGTTCGCCACGGTGGGACGGTGGCGGTGGTTGGAAGCTCTCAACGACAGCGTGTCCGGAGTGGTACAGCCGCTGTACGACCGCTATCGCGACAACCTGGCTGTCGAACTCATGCACGGCGGCCGGTGGGCCGGGCATGCCCTGCACCCAGCGCTCAGCGATCTGCCGATCGGTCTGTGGTCGGGTGCCGTCGTCCTCGACGCGCTGGGCAAGGATGTCGCGATTGGTGGCAGCCGGATGGACCCCGCAGGGACGCTGAGTGCGGCCGGCTTGATGGCTGCGGCGGCCACCGTAGCGACCGGAGTCACCGACTGGAGTGTCAGCGACGGTGAGGACCGCCGGGTCGGGCTGTTCCACGGAGTACTCAACGTCGCAGGCGTGACGCTGCAGGGCGCCTCGCTGGCTGCCCGGCTGGCCGGGCACCGTAGTTCGGCGCGCGTGCTCAGCGTGACCAGCCTGGGTGTCACGGCGGCCGCGGGATACGTCGGGGGACATCTCGTGCAGGGCAGGGCGGTCATGGTCAACCGTGTGGCGGGATTCTCCGGACCCAACCGATGGGTCCGCGCGATACCCGAGACGGACCTGCCGGAGGACACCTTGACCGGAGTCGAGGTCGAGGGCAGGCAGGTCCTGCTGCACCGTAGCGACGGGGAGCTGCACGCGTTGGACAACACCTGCAGTCACGCGGGTGGGCTGCTCAGCCGCGGCGACGTCACCGGATGCGCCGTCACGTGCCCGCTGCATGGGTCCCGGTTCGACTTGCGTGACGGTCACATCCTGCGCGGGCCCGCTCATCACCCCCAACCGGTCCTCCCGACCCGGGTACGGAACGGCTGGATCGAGGTACGGGGCTCCCAGCCCCAATCCAGGCGCGCGACAACTTGAGGAGGAAGCATGGCTTGGGAAGCGATCGCTGATCTGGACCAGCTCGAAGACGGCGACATGATGGTCGTCCAACTCAGCGAGCCGGTATGCCTCGTTCGCCTCTACGAGGACGAGGTCGTCGCGGTTCACAACACGTGCACGCACCAGCAGCAGCCGCTGAACGAGGGCTACCTGCAGTCCGACGACACACTCATCTGCCCCGCCCACAACTCTCGCTTCGACCTCAGGACGGGCGAGGCGATCGGCATACCGGCCGTCGCCCCGATCCCCGTGTATGCCTGCAAGATCGAGGACGGTGCCATCTGGGTGGACATGGAGCACCAGCTCAACGACGCGCCGATCCCGCACTAGCCTTATCACTGAGCCGACGACAACGGTGCCCTTGAACCAGGTGGCATGCCTCAGGCCCACCTGCCGCGCCCGAGCAGATTGGCCGGCGGGCCGCCCTAGTGCTTCCAAACAAGCCAGCGCCCAAGTCATCGGGAACAAGGGTCGACGACGAATCTGTTCCGGGCGACTGCACCTGCGCTAGCTGTCCGCCGGACGGAACCGCGCAGTCCGTGACACCTGCGACCTGCACCAATCCTTCACGTCCTGGATTCCCCGCGTTCACCCTCCGGATCCTGGGACCGTAACCCGTTCGCAGCTAACGTGAGCCGTCCAAACAGGAGACGCTCAGCAGTGCTCGTAGATTCGGAACCGCGGTATGGGGCACAGCTGTTCTCCTTGGGAGACGGGGAATGCGCACCGGGCATGGCTGACGACGAATACGAGACGACCTTCATACGGATGCACGGCCACGGCGCGGACGGCCAGGACGATCCGGTGCTGTCGCGGGCAGCCTTCATGCTCCACGGCTTCGCGGTCACGAACAGTGTCACGGACGGCGATCCGGGTTTCGTCTCGGACGACTACTTGAACGCTATCTCTGCCGAGACGTCGATCGTGGCCGCTGAGCTGTGCACGGCAGGGGGGTGGGAGCGCGTCGAGGGCGGCTAC
>JAOPWD010000288.1 GCA_025965875.1 Pseudonocardiales bacterium | reverse complement strand
TGGTGCTCGCCCACGACGCGTCCTGCTATATCGACTGGTTCCCCCCACAGGCCAAGGAGGCCGCGGTGCCGAACTGGAATTACACGCACATCCACAACGACGTGCTGCCGGCACTGCGCGAGCGGGGTGTGACCGACGAGCAGATCACCACGATGCTCGTCGACAACCCGCGCCGCTTCTTCGCCGACGTCAACTGACGGTGTCGCTGAAGGTGTCGCTGAAGGTGTCGCTGAAGGTGTCGCTGGCCTCGCAGCAGCTCGTCGATCAGCGTGATCGCGCGGTCGATGTCGCAATCCCGGTCCCCGATCGCGCCGGCATAGAGAAAGCCCTCGGCGATGCGGACGACGGCGTAGGAGACGCTGGCCAGACCGAGGCTGAGCGCGAGATGCCCGCGGGCGGCCTCGAGTGCGAGCAGTCGCTCGAAGGCGTCGATGAAGCGCTCCTGGACGCCGCCGTGCGCGCCGGTCAGCACGCGCAACGCGGCCTCCGGATCCGAGGCGAGGAACTGCTGCAGCGGAACACTTGATCACTAACCGTGATCACGCGGGCAGCGACAGCGACAGCCCGTGGGACGCCGCGCAGCCGTCTGGTCCGGCGCACGGCGTCGACCAACGTCGCACGACTGTTCGACCAGATGACAGCCGCGAACAGCTGAGCACGGTTGCCTGCCCGTCGGTAGAGCGTGGCCCGGCTGATGCCCACGCTGCCGGCCGACTGCTGCATGTCCAGGTGCTCGTGGCGCTCGGGTAGATGGGCACCGCCGTGTCGTCGGCGTCGGTCGGGGTGATGTCGCCGGACCGGCCGTCAGCCGGCAGGTCGGCCAGCAGATCGGCGAACAGGCGGAAGCCGACGAGGGCCCGCCCGACGGGCACCGGCACCACGAGGAGCGGCACCTCGCCGGCCGCCTGCACTCCCTCCTCCAGGAACATCGGGCAGGTGATCAGCAACCGGGCGTTCGCGTCGCTCAGTATGTTCAACCCGGTGGCCAAGCTCGACGGACTTCCCGACAGCACCTGACACCAACAAAGACAAAGGAACAGTCGACGATGCAGAGCACGGAACAGGACGAAAACCTCGCGCCGCGGTCGTTCGCCGAACCCTGGGGCGGCACCGGACACCTCGCCGATTTCGGCGGCCCGGTGCACTGGGTCGATTTCGGTGGCCCCGCCGAGGGCAGCCCGATCGTCCTGGTGCATGGGCTCGGTGGATCACACCTCAACTGGGTGCGCGTGGCGCCGGCGCTGGCCGAACGCGGCCGGGTCTACGCCCTCGACCTGCCGGGCTTCGGACTATCGACCGCTGGCCGCCGGACGGCTTCGGTGCAGGCTAACGCCGCGATCCTGAATCGGTTCGTGCGCGAGATCGCCGGCGCGCCGGCCGTCCTGGTGGGTAACTCGATGGGCGGGATGGTTTCGCTGCTCGCAACTGACGCTCAGCCCGACTCCGTCGCGGGTCTGGTGTTGGTCGACCCGTCGCTGCCGGTGCCGCGACAGAAGCCGGACATGCAGGTCACGTCCCAGTTCCTGCTTTACGCCGTGCCGTTCTTCGGCCAGCGCTACATGGCCTTTAGCCGCAGCCGGATGAGCGACAGGCAACTCGTGGAACGCGTCATCAACCTGTGCTTCGCGGATCCGTCGAAAGCGTCCGGTGAACTGATGGATGCCGCCACCGCGCTCGCCGCACATCGCCGCACAATGCCAGCGCAGGATGCGGCGTTCCTACAGGCGGCGCGGTCGCTGATGCTGCTGCTCGCCCGGCCGAAGTTCTACCAGGCGTTGCTGAATCGAATCGAGCCCCCGGTCCTGCTCGTCCACGGCGACCGGGACCGGCTCGTCCCGGTCGCCGCCGCCCAGAACGCGCTGGCCGGCAACCCGCGGTGGGACAGCGCGATCCTGCCCGGCGTGGGGCACACCCCGCAGCTGGAGACACCGGAGCTCGTACTCGAACACGTGACGAGCTGGCTCGACCGGCACGAGCTGGCGGTGCCGCCGACGGATCGGAAGGCCCCCTGATGAAGCAATTGACGGGTCTGGACGCGGCCTTCCTGATGCTCGAGCGGCACAATTCGACCGGGCACGTCGGCGGCGTATGTCTGCTCGATCCCACCGACGCGCCCGCACCGGTCGACCTGGCTTCGATCACCGCACTGATCGAGCAACGGCTGCACCTCATTCCGATCATGCGGCACCGGCTGGCCTGGGTACCACTCGGCCTGGATCAGCCTTACTGGATCGACGACGAGGACTTCGATATCGAGTACCACGTGCGCGAGATCTCGCTGCCCAACCCGGGTTCGGACGCGCAACTGGCCGAGCAGGTCAGCCGGCTGCACGCACGGCCGTTGGACCGCAATCGGCCGCTGTGGGAGGCCTACCTCGTGTCCGGGTTATCTGGAGGACGCCTGGCCTTCTACACGAAGATGCACCACGCGGCGATCGACGGCGTGTCCGGTGCCGAGCTCATGACGATGCTGCTCGACCTGTCCCCCGAAGGCCGCGAGGTAGCCCCCGCACCGGCATACCACCCGCGGTCGGCACCGACCGGTGCCCGCCTGCTTGCCCAGGCGGCCACGGGGTTGTTGGCCAGCCCCGTGAACGCCCTGCGCATCGCCAAGGACGTGGTGCGCTCACTCCCGGTCGTCGGCAGCTACGTGACGCCGTACGTCGGCGCGGTGCTCGGTCGCGGGACGCGCGACGGCGATGTCATCGCCACGGCTCCCGGGCTCGCCCCGCGGACGCCGTTCAACCGGGCGATCACGCCGCATCGCCGGTGGGCGTTTCGCAGCGTCGGGCTCGCTGAGGTCAAGACCGTCAAGAATCATTTCGGGGTCTCCGTCAACGACGTCGTGATGGCGATGTGCGCTGGGGCGATCCGGCGCTGGCTGAGCGAACACGATGCCCTACCCGACTCCCCGCTGGTGGCGATGGTGCCCGTCTCGGTGCGTGACGACGCCAGCAAGAGCAGCTTGGGCAACAAGGTGGCAGCGATGCTGGCGACGCTGCCGACTCAGCTGGCCGATCCGCAGGATCGCCTGACGAACGTGCACGAAGCGATGAAGGTGGCCAAGGCGCAGCAGGCCGCGATCCCGACCGGGTTGGTCGAGAATGTCACCGACTTCGCGCCGCCCGCGCTGACGGCTCGCGCGGCCCGCGTGGCGTTCGCGATGGGCCTGCCGCACCGCGTCCCGCCGTTCAACCTGGTCATCTCCAACGTGCCAGGGCCGAACATCCAGGCGTACCTGGGCGGCGCAAAGCTGATCGCCAACTATCCGGTCTCGGTGATAGTCGACGGCCAGGGCTTCAACATCACGGTCATGGGTTACCGCGGTGAGCTGCACTTCGGCTTGATCGCCTGCCGGGAGCTGGTCCCAGAGGTCGACGCGATCGCCGGGTACCTCGTCGACGAACTCGACGCGTTGCTAAGGCTGGTGCCGCCGGTCGAGACGGCGAGCCCAGGCAAGCGGGCGAGAGCGACCAGCCCGGCCAAGCCGACCAAAGCCAGGGCCAAGGCGACGAAGGCCACCGCGGGCTGAGGTCAGCCGGCCGGCTCGACCTCGATCGGGATCCCGTTCAGCACGGCGGTGCCGCTCAGCCCGTCGAGCAGCAGTTGATCGGCGAGCACGTTGGAGTTCACGCCGGCATGTGCGCTGGCCACCGACGTCCGGGTTCCGGCGACGTCGTGGCCCCAGCCGTGCGGAATGCTGACGACGCCCAGCCGCACGGCGTCCGTGATCTCGACCGGCACCGTCACCGCGCCGGCGCGTGAGCGGACTACGGCCAGGGCGCCGTCGACGAGCCCGAGCCGGGACGCGTCAGCCGGATGCATCTGCGCCGTGCACCGGTTGCCGCCGCGCACCAGGGGCGCCAGGTTGTGCATCCACGAGTTGTTCGAGCTCAGCTGCCGGCGCCCGATCAGCAGCAGTTGCCCGTTGGGCGGGTGCTCGAGTTCGGCGGTCAGCCGAGGCAGGTCGGCCATGATCGCGTCCGGTGCCAGCTCGATCCGGCCGCTCGGCGTGCCCAGCACGTCCGGGATCCGGGGCTGCAGCGGGCCGAAGTCGACACCGTGCGGCTCGGCCTCGAGATCGGCCAGCGTGATGTCGTAGGGCCCGGCGCGCAGCATCAGGTCGAGCAATCGCTCCGGGCCGGTCCGGTCCCCCGCCAGGGCGACGTCGAGCCCAGCGCGCCGGGCAACCTCGCCGGCGACGAACGCGTCCAGCGTCGCGACATCGGCGTCGGCACCCTGACCGGTGACGACATCTACCAGCCGCAGCAAGGTCTGCCACTCCTGCGGGAGGTCGCTCTCGAGAACGGCCGGGGTCCAGTTGGCGACATTGCGCACTGCCAGCTGGTAGAACACGACGTCGTAGTGCGCGCGGGCCAGCGGCGGCGGGCCGGGCAGGATCACGTCCGCGTGCCGGCTGGTCTCGTTGAGGTAGACGTCTAGCGACACCATGAAGTCCAGCTGCTGCACGGCTTCGGTCAGCCGGTCCGCGTTCGGCGTGCTCAGGCACGGGTTGCCGCCGATGGTGACGAGCGCGCGCACCTGACCTTCGCCCGGCGTCAGGATCTCGTCGGCCAGCGTCGCGACCGGCAGCTCGCCCATCACCTCGGGCAGGTCGCGTACCCGGCTGCGCCAGCGACCATGGATGAAGCCGCGGTTGCGGCCGGGCTGGGCGTTGGTCTGCCCGGCGGCGGCCAGCGGGAACATGGCACCGCCGGCCCGGTCGAGGTTGCCGGTCAGCACGTTGAGCACGTCGACCAGCCAGCTGGCCAGCGTGCCGAACGCCTGCGCCGTCGTCCCGATCCGGCCGTACACGGCTGCCCGGTCAGCGGCGGCGAGTTCGCGCGCCATCCTGCGGATGTCATCGGCTGCGATGCCGACGTTGGCGCTGACCGCCTCGGGGGTGAATGGCGCGGTGCAGGCCCGCAGGTCGTCGAGGCCGTTGACGTGCTCGGCCAGCCGGCCCAGCGACACGCGGCCCTCGTCGAACAGCACCGCCACCATCGCCGCCAGCAGCAGCGCGTCGGTGCCCGGCCGGATCGCGTGATGCTCGTCGGCCAGTTCGGCCGTGCGGGTGCGGCGCGGGTCGATCACGATGATCTTGCCGCCGCGCTCGCGGATGCCCTTGAGCCGCCCGCGCGCGTCCGGTGCGGTCATCAGGCTGCCGTTCGAAACCAGGGGGTTGGCGCCCAGGAGCAGGAGGTGGTTCGTGCGGTCGAGGTCGGGGATCGGGATCGTCAACGGCTCCCCGAACAGGTACCCGGACGAGAAGTGCTTGGGGATCTGGTCGACGGTGCCCGCGGTGTACATGTTCTGTGTACCAAGCGCCTTGTAGAACACGCGTCCGTACAGCAGTGCGCCGAGGTTGTGCGACGTGGGGTTGCCGGCATAAACGGCGACCGAGTTCTTGCCGTGCTCGGCGATCAGCGGCGGCAGCCGGCGCTCGATTTCGGCAAACGCCTCGTCCCAGGTAACCGGCTCGAACACGCCGTTGCGCTTGACCAGCGGTTGCTGCAGACGGTCCGGATCCTCGTGCAGCGCCTTGAGCGACGCGCCCTTCGGGCAGATGAAACCGGCGGAGAAGACGTCCTTATCATCGCCTCGTACGCTGGTGATCCGGTGGCCGTCCAGGCTGACCTGCAGACCGCAGGTGGCCTCGCAGAGCGGGCAGGTGACCGTGGCGGTGGACATCGTCACTTCCTTATGGGCCTGCTTGTGGGCCCGCTTATAGGCCTGGCGTGGTGGCGGTTTGGCCGCCCGGTATGAAGGGAAGGGTTTCACAGGAATGCCGAGCAACATTGACGAGCCCTGACGAGCATGACGAGCACTGACGAGCATGGAGGAGCCATCTCCGACGAGACCGGTTCACTCGGACCAGCGACCCAAGCCATTTCGAGCCAGCCGGCCCCCGATGCCGCCTGGCTGCTCGGCAACCGCTATCGAGTAGTCGACCGCATTGGCGTAGGCGGCATGGCCGACGTGTTCCGCGCGCACGACGAGCTGCTCGCGCGCGACGTCGCGGTGAAGGTCTTCCGCAACAACGCGGTCGAAGCCGACACGGCGTCCGGCGTCGAGCGCCAGCAGATCGAACTGCACGCCCTGGCTCGGCTCAATCACCCGAACCTGATCACGCTGTTCGACGGCTCGCTCAGCGGCGGGGACGAGGGTCCGACGTTCCTGGTGATGGAACTGATCAACGGCCCCACGCTGGCCGCGCGCATCGCTGAGGGACCGCTGGCCGAGCCCGAGGTGCGAGAGGTTGGCATCCAGATCGCCGATGCGCTGGCGTACGTGCATGCCGAGGGCATGGTGCACCGCGACGTGAAGCCGGCGAACATCCTGCTCGGTACCGACCGCACGGCCGGTGACATGACGGTCCGGGCGCGGTTGTCAGACTTCGGCATCGTCCGGCTACTGGGCAGTGAGCGGATGACGAGCGTCGACTTCACCGTCGGTACCGCGTCCTACCTCGCTCCCGAACAAGCCCGCGGCTCCGATGTCGGGCCGGTCGCCGACGTGTACTCCCTGGGTCTGGTGCTGCTCGAGGCGCACACGGGAGTCCGCGCCTACGAGGGGACGCCCGTCGAGGCAGTGCTGGCCAGGCTCGAGCGCGGTCCCGAGATTCCAGATCACCTGCCGCCGCCGTGGCCGGCGCTGCTGGCGGCGATGACCGCCACCGACCCCGACCGCCGCCCGGACGCCGAGCAGGTGGCGCAGATCCTGCGCGACAGCACTACTCGTACAGCGCCGTTCCCACTGGCGGCCGCGGCCGGCGCGGGGCTGGGCGCCACTGCCGCCACCAGCACAGCCGCAGCGAACGAGTCGACCGGCGTGATCGGGGCGGCTGGCGCGGCCGGTGCCGCCGGCATAGCCGGCATAGCCGGCGTCGCCGCGGGAGCGGCTGGTACGACTGGCGCGGCTGCCTTGGCCGACGCACCGACGGTCGGCATAGCTGCCCTCGGCGGGTCCGGCGCCGTCCCGGCGCCGCCCGTGCACGACCCCTGGGCGCCGGCTGACGAGCCCCGGCGCCGCCGCGGCGCCCTCTGGCTGATGGCGGCTGTACTTCTGGCCGCACTCGCCGTCGGCGGCGTCCTGCTGTTTCGGCCGACGTCGAGCAACAATCCGCCTGCGGACCAGAAAGTCGGCCCCACGACGTCGCACTCCCCCGCCGTACCCCGCAACTCCACCATTGCCTCGGTTCCCCAGTCGAGCGCGAGCTCCACCGCACCCACCACGAGCGCGCCACCATCCAGCAGCACCGTGCCCAGCAGCAGCGCGCCCCCGTCGACGAGCGCCACACCGAGCACAAGTGCGACCGCCACGAGCACCGGCACGCCAACCACGACCACATCGACGTCGACGAGTTCAGGCGCGGTAGTTAGCACCGCAGCCGCCTCGCCGTCCGCAACGTCCCCTCCAGGGCCCTGACGCCGCCGCCCTGGCTCTGTCCGTCGAGTGACGTATCTCGAAGATCAGAGACGGCATTTTCCGTCGTCACTGATCATGTGAATACGTCACTCAACGAGGGGTGGGGCGGTGGCGGGGCGGTGTTATTTGCGGGCGCGGTCCAGCCTCCTTTGGGCCTCGCGTTGCCGGGCCTTGGCCTGGCGCGTGGTCAGCCTCGCCTCGTCCAGGCGCCGGCGCGCGTCAGCCAACTGCTCGGCCAGCTGCCCGACCTTGTCGTCCTGCTCCCGCTCAGCCCCAGTCGCCGCGTCGAACTCGTCGGTCGCCGTCGCGAGTGCCGCCTCGGCTTGGGCCACCCGCTCCAGGCGACGCTTCTGCCCGCTCACCTCGGGCGACTCGGCACGCTTGGCCGCGGACCGGGCAGCCTTGCCGCTGGTCTTCGTCGGGACAGACCTTTTTCCGGAGCTCTTCGGTTCGGCGGCCCGCAGCGGCGGCACCGCGCTCAGCGTCGGTGTCGAATCGCCGAAGCCGCTCCACTCGGCGGAGCGCACAAGCGTGCCGGTCGCGAGCTGATCAGCCACGTCCGGGTCGGCGAGCGCGGCCTCCAGAGTCGAGGCCACCTCCTGGCGCAGTGCGGCCGCCGATTCTGCCTGCCCACTGAGGTTGAAGGCCTGTCGGATGGCCCGATCGATCAGCTTGCGTCGTTGTTGGGTCAGCTCCCGCAACTTCGCGCCGTCCAGCGTCCGCTGCGCGTCGCGCAACTTCTTGGCCAGCTCAGCCAACCCGGACGCGACGTCGGGGTCGGCCCGCACCAGTCGGTTGATGAGCCAGGCGGCCTTGGTGGGGCGGCGCAACGCCGTGATGGCGGTAGCCGCTTTCGGGTCACCGTCCTGACGCGCTTGGCTGGCCAGCGCACCGCGCCGCTTGACGAAGTCGTCGGGGTCGGCTGAATACAGCTCATCGATCGCTTCGGTCAACGCGTCGTCGCCCGGCATCGCTTCATCGTGCCGGATCGCCGGCATCCGGTCAGCAGGCGCGCGTCACTCCGGGCGCACGTCCTGCGGAGACTTGTCCGGCCGCAAGCCGCGCCAGGACGGATGCCGCAGCAGGCCGTCCGGGGTCCATTCGGTGAACGCGACCTCGCCGACAAGCTTCGGCGTCACCCAATGGGCGTCGCGACGGACCGCACTGGGCAGCTCAGTGGCGAACGGCGATGACTTGCGCTCCAGGCGAGTCAGGCGCGAGCTGAGATCGGCCAGCAGCGCGTCGGTAAACCCGGTGCCGACCTGGCCGATGTAGCGCAGCTTCCCGTCCTCCGGGATGCCGAGAATGAGCGAGCCGATCGTGCCTGCCCGCCGACCCTTGCCTGGCCGCCAGCCGCCGATGACCACTTCCTGCGTCCTGATGTTCTTGACCTTGCGCCAGGCCTTGGTCCGCTTGCCCGGTTCGTAGATCGAGTCGCGGCGCTTGGCGAGCACCCCCTCCATGCCCTCGGCCAGACTCGCCGCCAGTACGTCGGCGCCGGGACCGTCGAAGACCGGCGAGAGCTGCCACGACTGGCCCGCAAGCCCGAGCGTGTCCAACTCCTCCCGGCGCCTTTCGTATGGTTCACGCAGCAGCGACCGGCCGTCGAGGTGCAGTAGATCGAAGATCACGTAGACGACAGGCACGCGCGCGGACAACCGACGGGCGGAAGCCGCGTCGGCGACGTGCATG
Organism: Pseudonocardiales bacterium; assembly: GCA_025965875.1. Classification (GTDB taxonomy): domain Bacteria; phylum Actinomycetota; class Actinomycetes; order Mycobacteriales; family Jatrophihabitantaceae; genus QHCC01. The sequence goes on along the minus strand of JAOPWD010000288.1, from coordinate 12,884 downwards.
CGCTGTTGCAGCGTCGAGAAGTTGGGACGGCCGCGCTCGTCGAAGGCGACGAGTTCACCGTCGAGGACTACTTGGGTGGTGCCTAACGCGAGGCCGAGCGCGCGTAGCTCGGGGTAGCTGACCGTGATGTCGCGGTCGTTGCGCGACATCGCCCGCGCCCGGCCGCCGTCGACATAGACCACGGCACGAACGCCGTCCCACTTCATCTCATAGGCCCACGCCTGCTCCTCGGCCGGCGGAGGCAGCTCCCCGGGCACCGCCAGCATCGGTTTGATCAGCTCGGGCAGGCGTTCCCAATCCGGCCGGGCCGGGGCGTCCATGCGATGGATCATCCAGTTCCTGCCGGTCTTGAACAACACAAACCGGCCCTGGACGCGTTCACCGTGCAGGACGACCTTGACCTCGCGGTCGGTCCACTTCTCCAGGTCGTAGGTGCCGTGATCCCAGATGGTGACCTCGCCGCCGCCGTACTCGCCGGCCGGGATCGTGCCCTCGAAGGTGGCGTACTCCAGAGGGTGGTCCTCGGTCTGCACCGCCAGGTGGTTGACCTTCGGATCCGGCGGCAGGCCCTTGGGCACCGCCCACGAGACCAGCACACCGTCGCGTTCGAGCCGGAAGTCCCAGTGCAGTGCACTCGCATGGTGCTCCTGCACGACGAACCGGTTGCCGGACTTCTTCTTGCGCGTGCGGGGTGCCGCGGGCGGCACCGGCTCGGACGTCCTGGTGGCGTCACGGCGGCGCCGGTACTCGGACAGGTCGCCCTTAGCCATGCTGTTCATCCTGCTCGCGCTCGCACCACCAGGTGGAGCGGCCGCCGACCGTCCCGTGCCGCATCGGCGCGCCGCAGCGCGGGCACGTGCCGCCCCCGTGTCGAGCCGGGATGACCCGGCCGGTGTGCGATCCGCCGGCGGCAATGGACCTTCGCAGGGCCTGCCGCATCGCACGGTGCAGCGCGGCGACCTCGGTCGGCTGGAGTTGATCGACGCGTTTCGCCGGCGAGATCCTGCTCTGCCAGAGCATCTCGTCAGCAAGGAGGTTGCCTATCCCGGCCAGGACCGACTGGTCGAGCAGCCGGGCCTTGATCGACGTCGTCCCCCGCGAGAGCAACCGCCGGAACTCCCGGAGATCGACGTCGAGCGCGTCCGGGCCGAGCGCGGCCACGTCGGGGTCCAACCGCACCCGTCCCAACCGGCGCTTATCGACCAGGCGCAACGCCATGCCGTTGGCGAACCGGACGGTGCAGCGATCCCAACGGTCCTGGTGCTCGCCGGCCAACCCGTGCGTCGAGTCGCCGTCGGGTACGACGCGACCACTCCTGTCGGTGACGACGATCCGGCCGCCCATGCCGAGGTGCAGGCCCAGGTGCGGTCCCGGCGCGCCCTGTCCGCGCAGCGGCGACGTCTCACACCAGAGCTGTTTCCCGCGCCGCATCACCCGAACGATTCGCCGGCCCACCAGCCCCGACTCGAAGTCCTCAGCCGTGTGTGGCCGGCACACGTACGGGTCGACGTCCTCGATCGCGACGATGCGCTGGCCGAGCACCGTGCGCTCGATCACCGCACGCGCGGAGTCCACCTCGGGAAGTTCAGGCACCCCACCGATTCTGCTGGATCGCGCCGTCCGGTGGGCGACGCTCGGCCAGACCTTCGGGCCGGACCGGCGGGCTAGCCTGTTCTCGGCGGCCGGTCGGTTGTCCGTCCGCGTTGGGTGAGTGGAGACGCAGTGACTGCAATCGATCCGCGGGACCGCCCGATCGGGCGGCTGTTGCGGGCGAGCCAGTCCGCCGACCCGGACGCGCTGGTCGAGACATTGTCAATGACGGTGGCCGACCTCGGCGGCACCGACGTCGTTCTCTACCTGGTCGACTACGCGCACGCTGTGCTGATGCCGCATCCGGACGCGCTACCGCACGGCGAACAGCCCCGGGTCACCACCGTGGACGGCTCGATGGCTGGGCGGGCATTCGTGTCGGGGCAGCCGCTGGCCTCCGAGCGTGACGACGGCTGGCACGTCTGGATTCCAGTCACCGAGCGGGTCAACCAACTCGGGGTGCTGTCCATGACGCTGCCCGCCTGGAACGACGACGTCGAGGCCTTCTGCACCGAACTCGGTTACGCCGCCGCGCACCTCGTCGTGACCAGCGCGGACTACACCGATCTGCCGCACCTGTTGCGGCGCCGGCAGAACATGGACCTCGCGGCGGAGATGCAGTGGTCGGTGTTGCCACCACTCTCGTTCGCCACCGGAGGCACGACCGTCGCAGGCCTGCTGGAACCCGCGTACGAGGTCGGCGGGGATTGTTTCGACTACGCCCTGAACGACGGAGTGCTCGACCTGGTTGTCTTCGACGCCGTCGGGCACGGTCTGGCCAGCGCGGTTCTGGGGTCGTTGCTGATGGGTGCCTACCGACACGGCAGGCGCAACGCGAAGCAACTCCCTGCGCTCGCGAAATGCATCGACGAGGCGGTGCGCGCGTGCCCCGGCCAGGCGCCGTTCGCAACTGCGCTCCTGGGCCGCCTGGACGTGCCCAGCGGTCAGTTGAGCTGGGTCTCCTGCGGACATCCGCAGCCGATCATCGTCCGGCGAGGCAGCACCCTGGCCGAGACGGAATTTGTTCCGGCGTTGCCGGTTGGATTGGGCTCAATCGCCACCGTGGTCGGCGATCTCGTTACCGTGGATCTCGAGCCCGGCGACGGCGTGCTGTTCTACACCGACGGCGTCGTGGACGCGCGGAGCAGCGAAGGCGATTCGTTCGGTGAGGAACGGCTTCGCGACCTGCTCGCTCGAGAACACCTTGCCGGAGGTAGCTCCCAGGAGGTGGTGCGGCGTCTTATCCGGGCAGCGATGGAACATACCGGCGCCCCACTCCGCGACGATGCGACCGTGCTCTACCTGCGGTGGGGCGGCTGACGCGAGCACGTCTGCTCGGTGCAACGGAGCTCACCCTGGTGCGACGTAGCGGAACCGAGCGACGGTACTGAAGGCCGACGCCCCATAGCTGGTGAATACCTGGACGTTGACCAGACCCGCGGTGTGCGCAGGCACGGTGACCAACAGGAGCGTCGACGACGCCACATGCACCAGCCGGCCGGCCGTCGTACCGAAGCGCACCGCGGTGACATGTAGGAAGTTGCTGCCGTTGATTGCGACCCGCGTGCCGCCGGCCGTCGGTCCACTCGTCGGGCTGATGGTGCGGATCGTCGGTGGCGCGACGTAGCGGAACCTAGCGACGGTGCGCGCGGCGGACACGCCGTGCGTGGTCACGACCTGCACGCCGACGACGCCTGCGCCGTGGGGCGGGCTGGTGATGAGGAGCTTGGTGGCTGACACGACGTGCACCGACCGACCAGCCGTGGAGCCGAACCGCACCGCGGTCACCTGGCTGAAGCCGGTGCCGGTCAGAGTTACCCGCGCGCCACCGGATGTCCGGCCCGAGGTGGCCGCGACCGAGTGGATCGACGGGGCCGGCAAACCCGTACGGCCGAAGAGGTCGACGAACTTGTAGCCACGCGCGCGGTAGTAGCTGATGATTCCCGGCAACGCGGTCACGGTGGCCGGATTTCCGACCGGCTGGTTGTGCATGAGGATCACCGGGTGTGCCTGGCTGGCGCCGGCCCCGGCCCGCGACGAGATGCGGTCAATCCAATACGCGTCGCCCGAACCGCCCGCCTTCCAGTCCTCGGTATCGACGGACCAGTTCCACACCTGCATGCCGCGCTGCCGGGCGAGCGTCAACGTGGTCGAGTTGCGGCTGCCGAACGGGGGTCGGAACAGGCAGGGGTAGGCGCCGGTGATTGATGCCTGTTGGACACGTTCGCGGTCGATCTCGCTGGCTTGCCCGGCCGCATCGAGAGTGGGCAGGCTGGCGTGGTCCCAGGTGTGGCCGCCGAGGGCGTCGCCAGCGGCTCGTTCGGCGCGGACGGCGGCCGGGTCGCGCGCCTCGTTCACCCCGAGGTTGAAGAACGTGGCCGTCACGTGGGCCGAGGCCAGGACGGCCAGGATGCGCCGGGTATCGCGTCCCGGCCCATCGTCGAACGTCAGCGCAACGGTCTTGCCGGCGCCTGGGGCGGTGGTGCGCACGCCGTACGGCGCGCTGGGACAACCGGTGGCCGCGCGGGCCGCCGTGGCGCCGATGCCGACCACGGGCAACACGCCGAGCACCATCGTCGCGCCCACAACTCGGCGCAGCGCAACGCGCACACGCGCCATCGGACCCTCCCCGACCGTGCCTGGTGGCGCGGCCGACCCGGCTGGAGACTACGCCCGAATTCCCGGGAAATTGATCAACCGAACGTCACGGTCGGATCTCGCCCGAGCCCTAAATGGTGACGTGTCCGCCGAATAGGGGCGGTAGCACGAACAGCATCGCGCTCGACCAGGTGACGTGGGTGAGCATGGGCGCGAGAATGCCGCCCGACGCGCGACGTTGCAGGCCGAGCAGCGTGCCCAACGCGGCGGCCGCGAACACCAGCATCGGGTTGGCGGTGGCGATGGTCGTGAGCGTGTAGATCACCGTCGACACCAGTACCGGCCGGCGCCGGCCCACGGCGGCGAACAACGCGCCCCGGAAGAAGATCTCCTCGGCGACGCCATTGAGCACCGTGACGATGAGAATCAGAGCGAGCGAGCCTTGCCGCGCGTGGTCGAGGACGTCATCGGTGAGCGAGCGCAACGGTCCGATCTCGCGGACGATCAGCGCGCCCACGACGAACACCGCCGCGGCGGCCAGGCCGAGCAGGACCGGCGTGATGATGGGACGGCGCAGCTCGTCGCCGAATCGGATTCGGCCCAGGTGAAGCGGTCCCGAGATGACGCCGCCGAGCGCCCACGTCGCCGCGAGGGCGCCGGTCCACCAGTAGAACGCGGAGTCCCCGGGCCGGACGGACAGGGAGAATCCGAGCACGGTCGCCCCGACAACGAGCGTGACGCCGACGACAATGCGCCGCCGACGGAACGTCTCGTCCGGTTCGGTGTGATCGCGCGGCACCTGGTCGAGCAGCGCGGGACCGAGCAGGCGCTGCAACCGGGCGGACCAGTCCGTCATCCGGCCGCTTTCGCCGCCCGCCGGTCGGCCAGCGCCAGCCGGACGGCCTCCTCGAAGCCCAGCGGATCGCCGGGTACCAGCGTGCGGATCGAGTCGTCGTGGACGACGACCTCGTTCGTCATCGAGTCGACGAGGTTGCGTGCCGTCGGGATGTCCACGTCGGTGACCAGTGCGAGCCACATCGACGAGAGCTGCGGCGTGAGCAGCGGCAGCATGACGACAGGCAGCGGCCGCTTGTTTTGGATGCGGGCGACGACCTTGAGCATGTCGATGTAGCGCACCACCTCGGGCCCACCGACCTCGTACACCGCGCCGAGCGCCGCGTCCGGCTCGAGCACTCCGACGAGGTAGCGGATGACGTCAGGCAGGGCGATCGGCTGGGTGCGAGTGTTCACCCAGCGCGGGGCCACCATCACCGGCAGGTGGTCGACCAGTTGCCGAGTGAGTTCCCAGGAGATGCCGCCGTGGCCGATCACTATGGCGGCGCGCAGAACCGTCACTGGCACGCCGCCGGTACCGAGCAGTCCCTCGACCTCGCGCCGCGAACGCAGATGCGCCGACAGTGTGCCGTCGTCATCGCCCAGGCCGCCCAGGTAGATGATGCGAGCCACCCCGGCCGTCGCGGCCGCGGAAGCGAAGCTCCGTGCGGCGTCGGCGTCCCTGCGCTCGAAGTCGTCGTCGCCGAGCGAGTGCACGAGGTAATAGGCCGCGTCGACCCCGTCGAGCGCCGCGCGCAGACTGGCCGGATCGTCGACGTCACCTGCTACCGGCTCGCCCGCGCCGTCGTATTCGTCCGGGTGGCGGGTCATCGCCCGCACCCGGTGTCCGGCCGCGACGAGCGCTTCGGCGAGCCGGGAGCCCACGAACCCGGACGCACCGGTAACCAGAACCTGCTTCGCCATAGGACTCCTTCGTAGGTTGTCGACACCCCGCCATCTGTTCGTACGGCCGGCGCGCGACGGATCCGTTGCCGTGGCGCAGTCAGTCTGTCCGGTTGGAGCGCGGCTGAATCACGGGCGCCACAGACGCAGCCGCGGCCACCAGCCGCGAACGGCGCTGCGGTACTACTCGTACTGCTCGAACTGCTCGCCGAAGCGGTTGCGCTGCACCGGTTCCTCGTACCACCGAACGAACGCCGCCGGTCAAACGTCAATCTCCCCTCCGCGCGCCGGACCAAGATCGGCAGCGAACGGCTATAACCTGCGGGCAGTCACCCAGCACGCGGTTAGCCACCGCGTCACGACTACGGGGCCCAAACCAGTGGCGATGACGGCTGGCGAATGATCTGGGGTTTCGGCAGATGGGACCTGACGAAGCGGGAACTTATCGGTACCGGGCTTCGACTGACGACGACATCTTGTCCCGGGCGGGAAAGCTGCTGCTGGATTGGGTCGGCCCGGGCATCCCGGTGCCGGTCCCCGCAATGCACCACCTGATCCAGGCCGCGGTGATGATCGCAAACACTGCCGGCACGATGCCGGACGGTGTCTCTGATGAGGACTGGACAGACCCGCTGCTGACGACGTCGAACGCAGCACCAGACGCCGACTTGGGTTGGCTGAAATCGTCGTCGTTTGCGCCGGATAGGAACGGGTACGACCCGTTGTACGACCCGTTGCCGGTGCCGAACCTCCCGTAGGTCAGCGGTCCGTCCGTGATGGACGTCAGTCCGCTCGCGCGAACGCGTCCACGAGCGCCGCGTTGAACGCGTCGAGATCGTCGGGCTTGCGGCTGGTCACGAGCGTGAAACCGCGCTCCGAGCAGATCGACACTTCCTGGTCGTGCCAGGTACCGCCGGCGTTGCGGATGTCGGTCCGCAGGCTGGGCCAACTCGTCAAGGTCTTGCCCTCGACGACATCGGCCTCGACCAGTGTCCAGGGCCCGTGGCAGATGGCCGCGATTGGCTTGCCTACCTCAGCGAGCGCCCTGACCAGCGCGACGGCGTCAACGTTGAGCCTTAGGTTGTCCGGGTTGGCGACGCCGCCCGGCAGCACCAAGGCATCGAAGTCCTCGGCGGACGCGTCAGCGACGACACTGTCGGGTTCGAAGGTGTCGGCTTTCTCGTCGTGGTTGACCGCCTGCACCGGGCTCCTGTCGGGTGCGAGTAGCACCGGCTCTCCGCCTGCGTCCTGCACGGCCTGCCAAGGGCTGGTCAGTTCGACCTGCTCAACGCCCTCGTTCGAGACCAGGAATGCGACCTTCTTGCCGGAGAGTTCGTCGCTCATGCGTGGCTCCATTCAGTTGAGTGTGTGGTGCGAACGGTGTGGGTCAGTGGCCGATCGGATTGGTGCGCAGTGTCCGGGTGCTCGAGCGCCGCACGTGGACGCGGCCGTCAACGACCCGAACCTCTGCGACCGGCTGCGGACGCGTGGCCGGTCCGCGGACCACGGAGCCGTCGGTCACGGCGAAGACGCTCTCGTGCCACGGGCAGGTCACGCATCCGTCCGATACCGAGCCTTCGTGCAGCGGTCCGCCGCGGTGGGTGCAACGGTCGGACAAGGCAACTATGTGCCCGTCGTACCTGGTGAGAAACACCCGCACGCCGTCGGCGTCGCCCTCGACCCCCTGTTCGGCAGGCACGGCAGATTCGGGCCCTACGTCGGTCCACTCGTCGGGGAACTGTTGGAAGGCCGTGGTGTCGACACCGACGCCGAGTGCGTAGGCGAGATGGCCGCCTAGCCAGCCGGCACCGCCGAGCACGCTCGCCCCAGCCAAGGAAAGTCCCACGCCGCGCAGGTGATGGCCGCGTTGTCGGGCCAGCCAACTGCCGGCGTAGAGAGTGAGCGCGACGTCGTTCAGCACGGCATGCACGAAGCCGACGCGGCGCTCGGCCCCGGCCGTCGTCGTCCAGTCGTTGGCACCAGTGAGGGCGGAGGGCAGCGCACTGAGGATGCCGAACCCGACCAACCGTCGGGCGGCTCGTTTGTCACCGAAGGTGAAGTCGAGGTACGTGGCGGCCGTCCACGACCCGATGGGAACTGCGACCAGGGCCGGGTGCAGCGGGTGGCCTATCGGCGTCCCGCTGGCCAGATCCCGCACCTTTCCCTTCGGCACAGCCTTCTCCACTGCGGCGGCAAGGATGTCGCTCGGCTTGTCGAGGATCTCGGCGCTCTCTATCCGCTCGAGTATCCGTTCGAACACAGCTGTGATCTGCATGCTGGTTCCTTTGCGGTCGCGCGCCGTCTGGTTTGCCGGCACGTGACCATGAGTTGAGTGGCTGGTTCGGAGATACCCAGCCACCTCGCACCCCTAACGTGCCCGACGCTCAGGCGGTGTCCTCTTCGAGGTCGTCGAGGTACGCGGCGAACCCCCCGCACGCCCGGCCGAGCCGGCGGCCCGAAGTGCTTACCGGGAGATCGGTCGCCCATACCAACGTCTCGCCGACGGCCTCGAACGCGTGGACCAGGGCGACGTCCTCGTCGCAACTCAGCGCCGGAAACCCACCGGCGCGCCGGTAGGCCGCCGCGGTGAACGAGAGGTTCGCGCCGTGCACGTGATGATGGCCATTGGCGACATACTCGGCCTCCGCCCGTCGGCGCACGTCGGCCGGACGCTCCCCCCAGTCGCCCACGCGCACCGTGCCCACGACGACGCTTGCCCCCTTGCGGACGTGATCGAGTTGGGCGCTGAGCCAGTGCGCCGGCACGGTGGAGTCGGCGTCGGTCGTCGCGAGCCACAAGTGGTCGATCTTGGCGTCGAGGAGCGCGACGTCCATGCCAAGGGCGCGGGCTTTTCCGACGTTGCTGAGGGCGACCCGACGGCTGCGCAGGGCAGTATGCGCCTGGCGAGCGTATTCGGGTGCGAACTCTGCGATCACCGCTGCCGAGTCGTCGGTGCAGTCGTCCAATACGACGATGACATCGACCGCAACGGGGCAACACCTGGCCGCGTCCAACATGGATCGCAGGCAGTCAGGCAGGAGCGCTTCCTCATTCTTGGCTGGGATCACGACGCGGACTCGACTGATGCTGCTCATCGGGCGTCATCCCCCTCTGGTTGCCGCTCGAACCGCGGTGTTCGCGACACCCAGACTTCCCAAGCCCAGCTCCGTTGTAACGGTCGTTTGGACCACAGCACTGCCGGGAAACGTCGACACACCCGGTGCACATGAACAGGTCCGGATCGCCAGCTCGTCAGGTCCCGATCCTCCTGCGATCGCGCGGCCAGGATCGTGCGATCGCAGGATGCGATCATCGACGTGCCGCCGTCACGCGTAGGCGCAGGTGACCCGCGGGTTCCACGCGGGCCGCGGCCCACGACTCAGTCGAACCCCGGCAACCTCACCTCTCGTGAGCTGGGTGTCCTGGGGCTCGTGGCCCAACGGCTGCCCAACGCGCAGATCGCGGGCTAAGCCGCGATCATCCTGCGACCGCGCGGTCCTGGTCGCGCTGTCGCAGGATGATCAGTCCAAGGCGGCTCAGGCGACGCCGCTCTGCCACCACCACGCCTGCGCCCCGTACGCGTGCTCGACCCGGCTGTCGCAGTGCTGCCACGAGTTCGTGTATGCCTCCAGACCCGAGAAACCGCAGGTCTCCGCGATCCGGTAGATGCTGAGCGTGCTGAGCCCAGTGATCGCGATGTCGGCCGCCACGCCGTAGGTGTGCATGCTGTTCGGCGCGCTGCCCGGGACCGTGTTGTTGTACGCCACGCTGCGGAACCCGGAGTTGATCGTCGTCCCCCGGTCGCCGGCCTTCTTGCGCAGGGCTTCCAGCTTGTACATCGACCGACGGACGTTCTCCTGCACCTGGGCGGTGCCGACGTTGCCGCCGCCGAAGCCGGCGCCATCGTGCGAGGTGAACTCAGCCCACTCGAAGTGCGCCGTCGAACCATCCGCGCTCTCCAGACTGTTCAACACGCCCTGGGTCGCCGGTCCGACCACGCCGTCCGAAGTTAGCCCGTAGGCGGACTGGAATCGACGAACCGCGGCGGCGGTGCCGGGCCCGAAGCTCCCGTCGACGCCGACGTAGGTCTGGGATGCGGTGTTCGCGACCCAGCCGGCCACTCGGATCTGCAACTCGACCACGGCAGCGCCGCTGCTGCCCTGCTGCAGGGTGCCCGACCATGGGTAAGCCGAGGCCTGGCCGGGCTTCCAGAGTTCGGCGGCCGTGCCGCCGAAGGCCACCATGAGTCCGACGCCCGCGGCGCTGCGTAGGAAGGAGCGTCGGCCCAACTGTGCGTTGCCCAGTGCTGCTGACATCTGACGCCTCCCGCTGGACGAATGGCCGCTCGAATCGGAGACTAGCCCCTAACCGACCCAAATAGGACCTTTTGGGTAGTCTGGACAGGAACGCGCCGCCCGGGCCAAGATGAAGGCAGCGGCGAGCACCTGCCGGGCGTCGAGCCAACGAGCCCGCTTACCCAGTTCCCTGGACGCGTCGCACGCTCGCCGCGCTGACAAGCGGCCGTGGTCACGCGCCTCAAGGAGACAGCAATGGATATCACGCAGGTGATACTCGACGATCATCATGAGCAGCGCCGGCTGTTCGCGATTCTGGAACAGATCGAGCCCACAGACGTCGACAACCTGACGGCTATCTGGAAGCGACTGTCCGCATTCTTGGAACTGCACGCCGCGGCCGAGGAAGAGTTGTTCTACCCGGCGCTGCTGCACCTGGGGAAGGGAGTCGACGCGCAGCACGATCCCAAGGAGGAGACCGAAGACGCGATCGGCGATCACAACGAGATCCGCGACGCCGTCGCCGAGGCCGCCCGACATCGGGTCGGCAGCGACCGGTGGTACGAAGCGGTAGCCGCCGCGAACAAGGCGAACGGTGACCACATGGCCGAGGAGGAACGCGAAGGCTTGACCGACTTTCGCCGGCACGCCTCTCTGGAAACCCGCCATGACCTCGGCTTGGCGTTCGCCACGTTCGAAGCTGTGCACGTCGAGGGCGTGGAGGCGGTGGACAAGGACCCGGAGGAGTACATCGAGCAGCACCTGCGCGGCGGCGACTGAGTCGCTGCACCCGGGTGATCTTGATGCCCACACAAACCTTGCTCCCCCGACTGGACTCGAACCAGTAACCCTTCTAATTGATCTTGAAAAGTTGATCAATGTCGGTCGAGGTCGATTACTCCTTATGACATAAGGGAATCAGCGACGACCGACTATGTCCAAAACCGCCAGTGTCTTCCATATTCGATGCGTAAACGACGCATGATCTTGATTCATAGAACCAAGTAGTCCTTGCCGCCGACATAGGCGCAAGACACTTTCAAGATCGCCGGCACGTCCTCATCGTCGAGCACGACCTCACATCGTGGCCAACCGTGCACCCGATCGAGATCATCGAGTTGCACGGGGTGACACGCGGGCAGCGGCAAATCCGAATGTGCTCTGGCCCACCCGCCGCCTTGAATCGAGCGAGGCACGCAGCGGCGGCCCATGCGCAGCTCCGTCGTGGTCAATCTGAGTGATCAGGGTCGTTGTCATCCTTCAACGATTCGCCGGTCACCGGTTCGCGTCGAGGTTCGTCGCTCAACTCGACCGGATGCCGAGATCCGGTCGTTCGGACTCGGGCACAGGGCTTGGTGAAGTCGCGATCAGGTGGCATCCGACTGGTCTGACAGCAATTCCCGCGGCTGTCGGTCCCCGAAGCACAGAACCGGTGAATACCATCATCTGAGGTGCAGAAAGTCGATCTCCGGGCTCGGTTGACGGATGGGAAATCGATGGAAGACAACGATGCTGCGAAAGCTGCCTTCGAGAAGGCAGCCGAGTTGTTGGGCAAACCACTCGAACTGCCATTAGGACAGGGAGAACCACGTTCGGGCAATGACTTCCGTCGTCTGGCGACCCAGCACGCATTCGGCGATTCCTGGTCAAGGCCGGGACTCGACACTCGCAGCCGGGCGCTGGTTTCTGTAACCATCGCGGCCACTCTTGGAACCCACGAACCGTTGCGCGGCCAGCTAAGGATCGCGCTCAACAACGGCGTAACAAGGGACGAGATCGTCGAGCTGTTCATTCATCTTGAGGCGTACGCAGGAGCGGCGCGAGCATTCGACAGCTATCAGGTCGCGCTCGAAGTCTTCGCTGAAAACCCGGCATGAGCCATCCGAATCTGCCGCGAGGGGTGCGCGCGCATCCCACGAATTGCGCGCGCTAGGGCTGCACATGGTCATGCACTGACCGGCATGATAATTCAGTGTGTGTGATCCGGCGCGGCCCACAGCGCGCCACCGTCGCGTGTCGGCGCCGCGCGCGTGAGCGCGGGATCGCCGAATCCGCTGCGGTCGCGTGCGTTCCGAGCCTCCGCGTTCGGTGCTTCCCGGGATTCGGCCCTGCTACGCCTCGACGAGGATCACCAGGGTTTCAGGCAGCACGCCGTCGTGCGCCATCGCCTCGGCCGCCTCCTCAGATTGCATCGCGCCCATGAGAGCGTCCATGTCGGCAACATCCATGAGCACGGCGACGCGAGTCGCGTTCTGCGGGTCAACGAACGTCCGGATGTTGGTGACACCGAGCGGTCCGAAGAACTCTTCGCGCTTGGACGAGGCGAGCCAATTGTCCTTGTCCTTCACGTCGTGGTGACCGATTATGGTCGGCATGGCTCCCCCTGGGGGTCTTGGGCTGACGGCGGTGCCGAGCCCCGATGCGCCGGACGCTATACCCACCTCGTGCCTGAGTCGGCAACTTCTTGCTATGAGTTTCAGGGCAGCCCCCGTTGGGCGCGCGATCCGCGAACCCCGAAGCTGTGAGTGGCACAGCTGGGGACTGCGGTGCATCCTCGTTCCCCGACGGCAGCGACGCGCGACCCCGAGCCGGGTGCACAGGTCGAGATTGACTACCTCGGCCATAGCCATTCGGTCGTCACGTCTCGGTCCGGTTGGTGGCTCT
>JAOPWD010000514.1 GCA_025965875.1 Pseudonocardiales bacterium | reverse complement strand
CGAGGCCCCAACGTCACCGTCGGGTACTGGCAGAACCCGGAGGCCAGTGCCAGGACGATGAACGGCTCGTGGCTGAAGACCGGGGACGGCGGACACCTCGACGAGGACGGCTTCCTCTTCATCGCCGACCGCATCAAGGACATGATCATCACCGGCGGGGAGAACGTCTATCCGGCGGAGGTCGAGAGCGTGCTCTTCGAGCACCCCGCGATCCTCGAGATTGCCGTGATCGGGACCGGCGATCCCAAGTGGGGCGAACGGGTGTGCGCGGTCGCCACGCTTCACGAGGGCGCCGAGCTGACTCTCGAGTCGCTGCGCGACTTCGGTGGCGGTCGGCTCGCGCGGTACAAGCTGCCGCTGCAGCTTGAGATCGTCGACGCGCTTCCACGCAACGCCACGGGCAAGGTGTTGAAGACCGAGCTGCGGAAGCGCTTCGTCTAAACGACAACGGGTGGCCCTCCAGGTCAGTCGCCGACGGCGTCCAACTGGTCCTGGGTGAATCGCGCCACGGCCTCTGCGCGATTCACGGCGCCCACGGCGCGGAGCACCGCGCGGACGTGGCTCTTGACGGTCGGAACCGCGAGAACGAGCCGCTCTGCGATCTGGGCGTTGGACTGGCCCTCGAGCATCAGGTCGAGCACCTCGCATTGTCGCTCGGTCAACAGCGCCCGCGTGACGCCGGTCGCTGCGTCGGAGGACGACGTCGGACCGCCGGTGGCATGAAGCTTACGTACCGGGACGAGCTCGATCGGGTCATCCTGCCGGAGGTCTTCGACGTCAGCGGCCAACGAGTTCAGCACCTGCGCCTGGGCGCGGACCCGCTCGCGGGCGTCGACCAGCGCGAACATCGACGACAGAGCGTCGACGAACTCCTGGACGATCGCCTGTTGCGCGGCGCCGTTGGCGGCGACGTGCAACAGGCCGACGACGGCTCCGTTGCTGCGTACCTCGGCCACGATGACGTCGTGCTCCGTGGGGAGCTCCTCGAGCGGTGTGGGTGTGCATGGCACCAGCGACATGCCGTCGGTGGCCGACGCTTCAAGCCACGGCGACCAGACACCGTCGCGGACGCGACCCAGCGCGACCTGGTCGGAGCCGCAGCAGGACATCGCGAGCGTGCATGCCTGGCTGGCGAGCTCGTCCAAATCTCGACAGGCCCGCAGTTCCGCCAGCCCGTCGTCCAATGCGTCCCACGCCACACGCCACGCGGGTGCGCTGTCCCGATCACCCACCGCCAGCCCCCCGGAGTCGGACGTAGCGCGCCACGGCTGCACCGCGGCTGGTGACCCGGAACTTCCGCAGGACGCCGCGCATGTGTGTCTTCACGGTGTCCTCGGACAGCGCGAGTCGGGAGGCGATGGCCGCGTTGGTAGCGCCCGCTGCGACGAGCTCGAGGATCTCTCGCTCGCGAGCACTGAGAAGGGCGTCTCGGCGCGGCGCCGCCGCTCCGTCGCCGCGGCGTTGGTCCGCCACCTCGGTCCTCGCCCCCAGACCCGGACCCGGGCCCGTCAGCGCGACAAGCGACCGCGAAGCGACGATGACCGTGTCCTCGAGGCGGCGATGCCTGTCGAGCAGCAGCTCGGTCCAGCTCTGTCGCTGGTAAAGGACGGCAAGCTCGGCAGAGAACGCAGCGATGTGCCGGCGATCGGCCTCACTCACCGGCCGCGTCTGCCCGGCTCGGTCGGCGTGCATGAAGCCGATCGCCCGTCCGTCGACCAACAACGGCGCGGCGACGTATCCCGTGCTCTTCGCGATGGCGATGATCGGCTTGAAGGTACGGTGGTCCATCAATGCGTCGGCTATGAACACTGCGGAGCGCCGACGGACCATCTCGGTCTCCGCAAGCATCGTTGCCAACGGGATCTCCACCTCGCTGTCGACGAACGCCCGGAACGCTGCGGCCTCCGGATCGACACCGTCCTGCGTGTAGAGCACCAGCGGCACCCACCGGGTGCCGTGGACGGCCGAGATCATCGCTCGGGTGAAACCGCACGCACCACAAAGCTCCTGCGGGGCGGACGCACGCAACGCATCGGTGGATGGCGCGTCGCCCAGTCGGCGAAGCGAGGCACCGAGACGTGTGCGCACCGAACGCCACTCCTGCTCAGCGGTACTCCCGCGATCCACGACCTGCAGCCTAGATGTGTGATGTGTGATTCCAAGCCCTGTGGGTCAAAGCTGCGCGTGGCGTCGTGGTCCGGAGCTGCTGAGGTTGAAGACTCCGGTGCGTGACCGCCGTTCTGCGTCCCGCAGGTGCCCTCACGCCCACCGGCCGCGGTGTCGTTCGAGATCGCCTACGTCGCGGAGGACGGGGCTGAGCGTCGTGTGCCGCTCGAGGAGTCGTGGCAGGTCCCGCTGGAGAGCGGTTGTCCGGTGCGTCGGTTTCCTGCCCGGAAGTGGCAGCGGCATCTGAGCGGCTTGTGGTGGTCGCCGACGATGGGCGGCCACGTCCGGTACGAGTCGTGGCTGGAGCGCGATCATCTGATGGCGTTGGACTTCGACGCCACGGTTACGGCGATCGTGTCGCAGCCGTTCTGGTTGTCCTGGTCCGACGACGATGGTCAACGGGTGAGGCACGCCCCGGACTTCTTCGCCCGCCGGGCGGACGGGTCGGCGGTAGTGGTCGACTGCCGATCTGCGGAGCGGCGTCCGCCGCGGGACGTGGCGAAGTTCGACGCGACCGCGGTCGCGTGCGAGGCGTTGGGGTGGGAGTACCGGCTGCTCGGTGCTACTGACCCGGTCGTGACGGCGAACCTGAGGTGGCTGGCCGGCTACCGGCATCCACGGCACCGCTTGCCTGCGATCGCCGAGGCGTTGATGTCGGTCGTTACTGGGCCGACGCCGTTGATGGTGGCGGCCGAGCAGGTCGGCGACCCGCTGGCGGTGTTACCGGTGCTGTTCCATCTGCTGTGGTGCCAGGAGCTGGGTGTTGATCTCTGGATGCCGCTGCACGACCGGGTCATGGTGCGGGTCGGAGGCGGTGGGCGGTGAGTGTGGCTCGGGCGGCGGTGCTGAGGCCGGGTGAACGGGTGCGTTACGACTCCGCCGACCACACGGTCGTCGCGCTCGCCGGGACTTCGGTGCGGTTACGCACTGACGACGGCGACGAACTCGTGGTGCTGGTCGCGTACCTTATGGCGTGCCCGGAGTTCAGCGTGACGGACGGGCAACCGTTACCGGCGATCGAATCGTTCGGGCTGCTGGACGGCCTGCCGGCGAAGGTGCTGTAGGACTGATCCCCACCGGCACGCTGGTGTCGCGCCAACCCGCAACCGGCGGAACCGCCGTGGCCAGCGGCAAGCGGGTCCGGCCGGTCACATACAAGAAGCGAAGCAGTGAGCGCAGTTCGGCCACCCGGCCCTTGGCCGCGCCGACGCTGACTCGGGCGGTTTCCCGCAGCAGGAACGTGACGACATGCGCACCGGTCAGCTTGGCGACGAACTCGCCGCCGTCCTCACTGGCACGCTCGGCAAGGAACCGGTGGGCGAGATTCTCATAACGCAACACCGTCGCCTCGGCCAAGCCGCGATCGACGACCAACCACCTGCGGTACTCCGCGGTCAGCAGATCAACCGGCGTGCAGGGCGGGACAGGATCGACGAGCAGGCCCTCGCCTCGCAAGGCCAGCAGCGGCCTGAAGCCCCGCACGCTCGGAACGCGGCGCAGCCCGCGGCCCTCAACGCAGCGAGGAAGGCAGTGATCACCTGAACGTCCAGCCCGCCGACATCGATGTCTTCGCCGTCCATCCACCGTCCGAGCCGGCCCGCTTCCCACAAGATGATCACCACGGTGCCCGGCGTGTATCCCGACGCCAGCAGCCACTGCTTGAATCCCTCGATATACAGGCCCAACCGGCCAGGCTTCCTTCTCGTCCCAGGCACGACACCGCCTCCATCCCGGAGCACCCTGCTCCGACGACAGAAGCCTCAACCCCGCGCGGAACATCCGGCGTAGCGACTCGAGCGCCTGCCGCATGTTCTCGACGACGGTAACCCAGACGGCAATCCCGGCCGCGCGCAGCAGGTCCACGTACGTGCGCCGGCTCTCCGCCTTGTTGGCCAGCACAAGGTCCGGCTGCAGCGCCACAATCTTCGCGACATCAGGGTTCTTGGTGCCGCGCACCCTGGTCACGGTTAGGTCAGTCGGGTGGGTGCACCAGTCCGTTGCGCCGATCAGTTCGTCGCGGCGCACGGAGGCTATGGACTCGGTCAGCGACGGCACTAGGGACCCAACTCTCTCCCGCGGGCCGGCCGCGGCATCTCGTTGTCCATGTCGTCCGTGATCGTCGCCACGTCATCTCCCTCTACTCCTGAGTAGCCAAAATACTACGACGTCCTACTAGCTGTTGGAGATGCTGATGAGAGATGGTGCGCTGCACGTTCCGTCCAGGCCGATCCGGGTTCTGAGCGCAGCGGCTCTCTTCGACAGGCACGAGGTCGCAATCAACATCATGCGGCGGATTCTCAGGCGCAGCGCGCGGAGGTCGTCCATCTGCACACCGATGCCTACGACGAGGCAATCACGACACCGTCGGCCGAATCGGTTCGGCGCGCACTCGCGATCCAATTCAATCGCGAATGGGGCTTGTCGATGAACGAGAATTCGTTGCAAGGTTCGTACACCGTCGACGAGCTGACCGACCTCGTCGAAGCGGGAGTGCTCGTCGAGTTCGACCGAATCACCCAACGCGGCGGCGTTCTCGGTGCCATGGAGACGGGCTATCAGCGCGGCAAGATCCAGGACGAATCCATGCGCTGCGAGGTCGGCGGCGGCCAGTACCGCCACAACGTCTGATGACGAGCAAGTTGGGTGCGCGCCCGCACGCGACCTCGACCGATCCAGCACTGTCTGGTGCGCGCCTGCTGGGCGTCGGGGCCGCGCAGCCCGACCGGACCGTCAGCGCATCAGAGCTCGGTGAGCCCTTCGGCCGCACGGCGGACTGGGTCCGAGCGCGGACCGGGATCGACGCGGTGCGCCGAACTGAGCACGAGGATGAGATCGAGCGGCTCGCCGCTCGCGCGGCGGCGTCGGCATTGGCACGAGCAGGCATCGCTGCCTCCGATGTCGACCTGGTGCTCACCGCTTCCTGCAGTCTCGACCGGCCAGCGACTTGTCGGATCGCGGCAGCGGTTGCGCCGTATGCCGGCTGGATGGCGATCAACGCGGCATGCAGCGGTTTCTGCTTCGCGGTCAGCTCCGCCGACAACCTCATCCGCACAGGCATGACACGGCACGTGCTCATTGTCGCGGCAGAGCAGATGAGCGCGTTGCTCGACCCCGCGGACCTCGGCACCTCGATCATCTTCGGCGACGGCGCGGGCGCGGCGTACTCGGCCCCGCGGCCGCCGATGAGCATGGCATCGGCCCGCTTGTGTCGGGCAGCGACGGCGCCCTCGACGGACTCATCGCGTGCGACGACGCGGGTCTCCTGCGGATGGCTGGGCGAGAGGTGTTCCGTTGGGCGGTCGAGTCCATGCCTGCCATCGCCGTGGAGGCATGCGAACGGGCGGGTGTCGCCATCGGCGACATCGACGTGTTCGTACCGCACCAGGCCAACGGGCGGATCATCGCTGCCGTCGCTGACAAGCTAGATCTCGGCGATCCAGTCGTGGCGTACAACATCAGCGGCTCCGGAAACACCTCGGCGGCATCGATACCGATCGCGATCACCAGACTGCTCGAGGCAGACGTCGCACTATCCGGCCGACTCGCGCTCCTGCTCGGCTTCGGCGCCGGGCTGGCGTACGCAGGTCAGGTCGTCCAGCTGCCTTGACGGGTTTTCCGCACCTCTACTCGACGAGTCGATGCGGGATTTCGCCTCTAATCGCGGCTGAGCGGATAGGGCCCGCACCTGATAGCGAATCGAGCGCCTCATGTAGAACGCGTGAGTATCCAGCCACAAAGCCCGTATCAGGAACGGCAGGTAGTAGCCCAGAAAACCGTGATAGGAAAAGGCACCCGACAGCGTGAACGCTGCTCCTGCGGCGGTGAATAGCAGTACCGCTCCAACGATGGACGCCCATTACAGCCAGCGCGGAAACGTCGGTGCAGCCCGTCGGTCGCGCAGAGTTATCACGGCCGTAGTGAACATTTGGACAGAGAGGATCGGCCACGCGATCAGCGGGCCTAGCCAGGCCGCATCGCTCAGCGCCTGAACGACGTGGCGGTCGTTGCCCACTCGATACGAGGCGCTCATCCACAGCGACGCGTCCATGATGACGATGACCCCGATCGCCCCGCCCGACACGACCTGAGTGATTGCCATCGCCGGCGCGTTGCCCTCCATCTTGACGAGCATTACGCCGAGCTGAGCGACCCAGTAGGACAGGACGCAGGCCGCGACAATCCAGATCGACATGCCGAGCTCAACGCCGCTCCGATGATCGTGGAGGAACCACCGGGCCTCTTCTCCCGGCTTGAGATCTCCGTGAGCGGGGAGATAGAAATGGGCGATCCCGAGAAAACCGATGACAGTGAGGGCGGTAAATATCGGAGCACACCAGGCGCCGAACTGTTGGTGTTTCAGGCTGAGTCGGTTCGAAGTGACGAGTCGTGGCTCCATGGGCCGACCGTAGCTTTGTCGATTCGCCGCCTCACCCACCGTACGGATCAATTGTCTAATCCCAACGGGCAAAGATGAGTTAAACACGGCAGCGTCTGAGCCGGTCAAGCCACCCGCGTCCGCGTCAGTCCCGCGTCCGCGTCAGTCCCGCGGCCGCTCGGGACGCGTCGAGGAAGGACCGCACGTGCGCCGGGTCTGCGTAGTAGCGATCGCCGTCAGCTCCGGCCGCGCGACGGCGGCTGTACTCGTAGAGAACCGCGAGTTTCCAGAGGACTGCCGTGGTGTACCAGCGCAGGTTGCTCAGGTCCCTGCCAGTCGCGCTCGCATAGCGCTGCGCGATCTCCTCGCGCGTCGGATAGCCCTGCTCCAGCACCGCCGTACCCATAACGCCGGTGGGTGTCAGTTCCTCTCCCTCGACCGGATAGGACGCTAGGAGGTAACCGACGTCGAACAGCGGGTCGCCGATCGTGGCGAGTTCCCAATCGAGTACCGCCGCGATCCGCCCGGGAGAGTCCGGGGCGAGGATCACGTTGCCGAGCCGGAAGTCGTTGTGCACGATCGATGCACCGGACTCGGGCGGCACGTTTGACGCCAGCCAGCCGTCGATCTCCTCGAAGCCTTCCGGTGGCGTGCCATCCTCGTCCGCGACCAGAGTTGCCATCCGTTGCAGGTGCCGCTTGTTGAACCCGTCTGGTCGGCCGAACCGTTCGAGTCCGCGAGCTCTCCAGTCCACGGCGTGCAGTTCGGCGAGAGTATCGGCTAGCGAGTACGCGATCGAACGGCGGTCATCGACGTTACGTAGCGGGTCCGGTGTGCGGGTCGTGACGACCGGCCCGGCGACCCGGCTCATCACGAACAACGGCGCGTCGATCACCTCGCCGGGCTGTGCGATTCCGAGTATGTCCGGCACAGGCACCGCGGTGCCGCGCAGCGCGCTCATCAGCGTTGCTTCCCGCAGAACGTCGTGAGCACCGGACGGAGTCGGTGGCGGCGGCGGCCGGCGGACGACGACCTGTCGCTGACCGTCCTCGACGAGGAAGGTCAGGTTGGAGTGCCCGTCTCCGATCCGACGCGCGGTGAGCGGACCGTGGCACAGTCCGAGGTCACCCAAGAACCCTTCGAGGGCGAGCAACTGCTGCGGCGACCAATGCCAGGTCATCTGCGACGCCGCTGGGCAAGGTATTGCAGATACGCGCCGGACCAGTGTGTCTCGAACTGGCCGGCACCGGCCTCGCCATTGATGGTCACGGCACACGCCGCCTCGGTGATGACGGTGGCAGTTGGGTCGTGGGTGGGCAATCTGACGGCGCCGAAGCTGTCCATCGTCAGGTGGGTGATCTCGCCGGTGATGTCGAGCAGGTGGGCTTCGAGGCGTTGCTGCGTCATGTCGTCGTTGTACTCGGCGTGGTGGTCGATCGTCTTGACCGGGATCGTCACCCCGTCCTTGACGACGTAGCCGCCGAAACCCCATTCGCCGTAGGCGATCCAGATCCAGCCGTTCACCACGCTGCCGGATTCGGTGTAGGCGATGAACCACTTCCAGTGGTGCGGGACGCCCCAGTCGCGCATGCCCCAGGAGTGGTCGCGGTGACCCAGCCGGTCCCATTCGATGCGACGAGAGCCGAGCTCGATGAACCCCGTGACACGCCCGGTCTGCTCGAGCCGGTTCTGTGCGAACCAATCGGGCAGGCCATCGGGATTACTGCGGTAACTGAACGCGTCATGGATCGCTTCGAAGTTGAAGTCGATATTGATGTCCTCGCTACGGAACTGGACCTCGCAGCTCTGGCGCAGCGTCGGCTGTTTCAGCGTCAGCCCCTTGAACGCGAACGCATCCAGATCGGCCGAATCCTCGACGACACCGCTCTCGAGTCTCAAGGCCACCGGCTCGGTGCGGTGTTCGCCCCACACGACGACGTTGTATCCAGCGCGGCCTCGGTCGGTCAGGTAGAGATAGATCTGCATCCCGAGTTGCTCGTCGGGCATCATCAGTTCCCAGAACAGGGAGTCGCGCATCCGGCCGCCTGGCTCGGGGCCATGCCGGCCGTCGTCGCCCGGACCGAAACCCGGGTCTATGTCTCCCAATGTCACCACGAGTCCGCCTACTTTCCGGTGAACCGCGGCGCGCGGTGTTCCTTGAACGCGGCGAGGGCTTCGGGCATGTCGCTGCATCGCGTGAGCAGGGCCTGGCCTCGGTTCTCCAGCTCCAGAGCCGACGCGTATGACCCGATCTCGTGATTGCGCTGCAGCGCCTGCTTGGACAGCTTGATGCCGCCGGGCGAGTTGCTCGCGATCAACCGGGCCAGGCCCATCGCCTCTTCCATCAGCTGCCCAGCCGGGACGACGCGATTCACGAGCCCGATGCGTTCAGCTTCTGCCGCCTCGACCACGCGCCCCGTGAAGGCGATTTCCGCTGCCCGGCCCGG
>JAOPWD010000500.1 GCA_025965875.1 Pseudonocardiales bacterium | reverse complement strand
TGAAATTCTCGGCTCAGTCGCTGCGGCCACGCCGCAGCTGCGTGTGCCGGTCGCCCGATGGTCGCGCCAGTTCGCACGTCAACTGCTGATATCGGACGCTGTGTGCGCCGTACTTGCGATCACGCTGGGCTGGTTCGTGCGCTTCGGGTTCCGGTCGGACGCCTACGTCCACAGCTATCTGTTCTTCGGCGCCATCCTCACGGCTGGCTGGATCGTCTGCCTGCACGCCGTCGGCGCCTACGACGTCCGGCACATCAGCACCGGGGCCCGCGAATACCAGCGGGTGCTACGCGCCACGATGAACCTCGCCGGCGTGGTCGCCATCACGGCGTATCTGACGCACGTCCTGTTGGCGCGCACCTTCCTCGCGATCGTCATTCCCTCCGGTGCGCTGCTCATGGTGATTGCCCGCTACTCCGTCCGGCAGGCCGTGCACCGCCGCCGGCGCAGCGGCCGCTGGACGAGCGCGATCCTCGCCGTCGGCACCAGCGAATCCGTTCGACACCTGGCCGAAGTGCTGTCCCGCAATTTCGAAGCCGGCCTGGTCGTGGTCGGCGCGTGCGTAGCGGATGCCGAGGTCGGTGACGACGTCGGTCGCGGGGTCCCGGTCGTCGGCGACGTCAGTCACGCCGCCGCCATCGCCCAGCAGCTGGGCGTCGACATCGTCGCGGTGGCCGGCGCAGGCCTCGGCCCACGCCGGATCCGCGAACTGGGCTGGGCGCTCGAGGGCACCGGCTGCAACATGGTCATGGCGCCGGGCCTCACCGAGGTCGCCGGCCCTCGGGTGCACGTCAGCCCGGTCGAGGGTCTCCCGCTCATGTGGGTCGACCAGCCACGCTTCACCGGCCTGAGCCGCATCGTCAAGCGCGCTCTTGACCTGGTGGGCGCCACTCTGCTCCTGCTCATCTCTGCTCCTTTCCTGCTCGTGGTCGCGCTGCTGGTGATGCTGACGAGCCGGGGCTCCGCGCTGTACCGCAGTACCCGGATGTGTCAGGACGGTCGCGAGTTCCGGGCCTACAAGTTCCGCTCGATGTACCACGACGCCGAAGCGCGCCGCGGCGACCTCATCGACCTGAACGAGTCGGTCGGCGGCGTGCTGTTCAAGATGCGCCGTGACCCCCGGGTCACGCCGGTTGGCCGCTGGCTGCGCAGGTTCTCCCTCGACGAACTGCCTCAATTGCTCAACGTGATCGGTGGCTCGATGTCCCTCGTCGGGCCCCGGCCGCCGCTGCCGGACGAGGTGGAGCGCTACCACAGCCACGTGCACCGCCGGCTGCTCGTCAAGCCGGGAATGACCGGTCTATGGCAGGTCAGCGGACGCAGCGACCTGTCGTGGGACGAGTCGGTGCGCCTGGACCTCTACTACGTCGAGAACTGGTCGCTTGCCCTCGACCTGGCGATCATCGCGCGCACTATCTGGGCGGTGATCAAGTCCCGCGGCGCCTACTGAACTCGGTCCGGTGTTCGCCCAGCCATCGTAAGGATCTTCGAATGCCCTCGACCAGACAGGAGCGCACACGCACCTATCTGCGATCGGCAGCACCATGGCGACGACTGATGCCGAACCGCACAGTTCGCCGCCACATCCAGGGCGTCGATCTCTACCTACCGTGGTCGCACCTCCTACCCGACTACGCGCGTTCGTCCGCCACCTACGGACAGAATCTCGTCGAGTTGGCCGTCGCCCTTCAATCACGCGCCGCGCCCGGCAGCGGTCCCTTGCGAGTGCTGGATGTCGGAGCGAACATTGGTGACTCCACTGCGCAGATCCTCGCCTGCACCGACGCTGAAGTGCTGTGCGTGGAAGGTGATCCGTACTGGGTGGAGTACCTGCGTAAGAACCTCGGCTCGAACCCCCGCGTATCCATCGAGGAGGCACTCTTGACCCGCTCTGACGATGAGTGGCAGGAGTCGAGTCCAGTACGCGAACACGGCACCACCCGATTCGTGCAAGTGGCGACTGCGGGTGCCGCGATGCCCGCAGTGTCCACCCGTGATCTGCGGTCGAAGTACCCTGCCTTCGACGCCTTGCGGCTGATCAAGTCCGATACAGATGGCTACGATCCGGTGCTGGTTCCCGCGATCGCCGACACCTGGTCCGACTCGGGTCCTGTCCTATTCTTCGAGTTCGATCCCGCTCTGGCCCGCAAGGCTGGCCCGGCCGACCCCAACGATGTATGGATCAAGCTTGCTGCCCTCGGCTACTCGCGTCTCGCGATCTGGGACAACGGTGGAGACCCCTTGGGTCAGCTCGACCTGTCTGCCGCGGCGTCAGAGTCAAGGAGCTTGGAACTCGGCTCCAGGCTTCTGGGCTACACGTTCTGGGACGTCGCGGCACGACGTGGCGACGACACAGCGGCAGCGGCCGCGTTCGACCAGCTCGTGCCCGGGGCGTTCGCTGCCACTGCAGAGGGTCGATAGCTGCGCCGGTCGGGGCTCATCGCTTGCGGGCGTAGAGCACCAGGGTCATCTGCATCGCCTTCGGCAATCTCGGCTCGACGGCCATCATGATCCGGGCCAGCCGTGGCCACCGCAGCAGGTACTGCTCGAGGCCCACCCGATGCAAGACGACCAGGTCGAACTGCGCATCGAACAGCGCATGCAGGTCTTTGTCGGTGTTCATCAGGTAGCGCGTGGGGAACACGTCGCGCTCCTGCCGCCGTGGCTGAAGCACCCGCAACCAACGGGAGTGCTTCTCGTTGGGCACGGCGCGAGCCACCGCGGACAGCGGGGAGTAGCGGCTGATCGTTCGCGCGACGAAGACCCCACCGGGACGCAGTGTGCGGGCAAGCTCGGACACGAAGGCCGGCCCGTCGTCGACATGCTCGAGGACGAAGTCACTTACGCCGAGGTCGACCGATCCGTCGTCGAGCGGCCAGTGCTGGGAGTCGTCGATGAGGCGGAACTCGTCGATGAGCGGGTTCTTCGCGCCGACTTGATCGAGATCGATGCCGATCACTCGACGGCCAGGCCCACGCAGGTCGTGAAAGACCCGGGAATCGACGTCGTCGGCCATCGAGCCTCGTCCGCAGCCGACGTCGACGACCGTGCCTGCCTCGCCCGCCAGGGCCTGGGCGACGCCCAGGAACGGCACGATGCTGTCCCAGCCCGACTTTCCCGAATCGAAGATCTCGTTCCAGCCCAAGGGCGAGGGACGGGTCATCCCCACTTCCCGGATTTCTCGATGTAGCGGCCGCGCAGCGAGCGGGTCAGCCCGGGCAGTCTGCGCTTGATGCTCTCGTACTCCTCGGGCAGCGCGCACCGCACGCCCTTTGCCACGTCCGACAGCATCAGCCGGCCGGCCAGGCGCCAGGAGCGCCGTCGCCACTGCTCGTACTCGGCTGCCTCGGCGGCGACGAACGGCGACGGCACCTGCCCGGGCTCGGCCAGCACGGCCACCCGGTGGGCGTGCCGCATGCGACGGGTGATTCGCCGCCCGGTCGTGTCCGACCCGTAGATGTAGTCAGGCTGCGGTCCGATGCGCTCCGTGTTCGCGATCACCGCGGCGGCGTACTCCCTGCACAGGTCGTCGACTGCGGCGTTGTCCGCCCGCAGATGCGCCGTGCTGCCGGTGAACCGGGTGCTGAGTTCGTCCGGACGGCTGGGGTCGAAGGCGTGGAAGTGGAACAGCCGCAACCGGTCACCCGTCGTGGCGATGCAGTAGCCGTCGGCGTCACGGCTGACCGTGCGCTCGTGCAGATTGCCCACGCCGACGTTGTAGCCGTAGTGCCGCAGGCTGGTCGCGCCGAACAGCACGCTGCCTAGGTCGACCCACTTCTGGTCGACGAACAGACCGGCGATCGGGTCGTGCAGGCACTCGGTGCTCAGGTGGCCCCACCACCAGGTCAAGAACTCCTTCGCGTTCCGGTTCACCGCGCAGAAGCCGAGGTTGTAGACGCCGACGTTCAGCAGATGGCCCTCCGAGAACTGCTGGCCGGCGGGTGTCGGTTCGAGGAAGTGCGGTGTCAGCACGATGCCCGCGCCGGCGTCGAGCGCCGGACCGAGTTCGAGCATCGGGGACGTGACGTAGGTGTCCGGGTCCAGGTAGGCGACCTGCTCGTACTCCTCGAGCAGGCTCTGCAGCACCAACGGCTTCAGCGCCGTCGCAAACTCGACGAGGTCGTACGACATGGCGAGGTCGAGCATCGTTCGCTCGGGCAGGTCGAGCGAACCCGGGTGCATCCAGCGCACGCCGGTGATCTCAGGCAGTTCGGTCTCGGCGGTGACATCGGTCAGAAATACGACCAGGGGGGTATCACTGCCGTGCCGGCGCAGGCTGTCGCTCAACGTGAGAGCCTTCGACAGATAGTTGCGCGCGAGAATCGTGCAGAACGCCGGTGCGGTCATCTAATCCGATCCAGTTCGGCGGGGGCCAGATGTGCGTCGTGACGTGCTCAGTCCCCGGTGGGTGGCGACGCGACCAACTGCTAGCGTCGCGGCGTGACACTGCCTGAAAGTCGCACCGATCTCACCCGGGGACTGTATCTCGACCTGCTCAAACGGACCTTGACGGGCGCAGTCGCCGAAGACAACGACTCGATCCTGGGCGGGGTACGGACGTCCGGCTCGCCCGTGCTGCGCAAAAGGGTGGCCGATTCCGCCGGACGACTGCTCGGGCGGTTCGGCTTCGAGGTGTCCTACAAGAAGCCGTACGACCCGGAAGCGCGTGCGACGGGGCGCGACTGGCCGGCCCGAGCCGATTCGATGATCGGCCTGCGGCGGATGGACAACATCCAGCACTGCGTCGAGACGGCAATCCAAGACGAGGTCCCCGGTGATCTCATCGAGACCGGCGTCTGGCGCGGTGGCGCGTCGATCTTCATGCGCGGGGTTCTCAAGGCCTACGCCGACACCACGCGCACCGTCTGGGTCGCCGACTCGTTCCAGGGGCTACCGCCGCCGGACGCGGCCAGGTATCCGGCCGACTCCGGCGATCTGTTGCACACGCTCGGTGGCCTCGCCGTCGGGGTCGACCAGGTGCGACACAACTTCGAGCGCTACGGCCTGCTCGACGAGCAGGTGAAGTTCCTCGTCGGGTGGTTCAAGGACACCCTGCCCACCGCGCCGATCGAGACCCTCGCGGTCATGCGCCTCGACGGCGACATGTACGAGTCCACGTGGCAGGCGATCGAGGCGCTCTACCCCAAGCTGTCGCCCGGCGGCTTCTGCATCCTCGACGACTACGGCAGCCACGCGTCGCAGTGCGGGCGGGCAATCAACGACTACCGGAAGGAGCACGGCATCGACGAGGAGATCGTCGACGTCGACGGCTTCGGGGCCTACTGGCGTAAGGGCACGTGATCTTGCCGCCGGGCGAGCAGACCGCGGCGCACGACAATCACGCCCCCGCCGCGCACTACGACCGCATCACCGAGGCGTGGGGGCTGCTGCTGGGCGAGGAGCTGCACTACGGGCTGTTCGTCTCGGGCGATGAGGAGCTCGCGACGGCGACCGGCGAGCTGACCACCCGAATGATCGACGCGGCCCGGTTCAGCCCGGGTCAGCAGGTCCTCGACGTCGGGTGCGGCACGGGCGCCCAGGCCTGCCGGCTGGCCAGCGAGCACAGCGTCGAGGTCCTTGGCATCACGACCAGCGAGGTCGGCGTCGCGGCGGCCACCGAACGAGCACGGGCAGCCGGATTGAGCGGTGCGCGGTTCGAGGTCCGTGACGGCACCGACAACCTCCTTCCGGCCGGTAGCTTCGACCGTGTCTGGGTCCTGGAGTCCTCGCACCTGATGCCCGACCGTCCTGGCCTGCTCTCGGACTGCGCGCGGGTCCTGCGTCCGGGTGGGCGTCTCGTCCTGTGCGACATCATCCGTCGCCGCGAGATCCCCTTTCGCGAGTTGCGGGACCGACGTCGCGAGTTCGCCGTGCTCCGCGCGGCCTTCGGCGCCGCACGCATGGACCAGCTCAGCGACTACGAGAGCTATGCACAGGCCGCCGGGCTGACCGACATCGAGTGCGTCGACATCACGACCGCGACGCTGCCCACCTTCGACAGGTGGCAGGACAACCTCGACCGGCACCGGGAACAGGTCCTCGGGATCCTCGGTGCGCAGAGCGTCACGGAGTTCGAGGAATCGCTGCAGATCCTGCGCCGCTTCTGGCAGGACGGCACGCTCGGCTACGGCATGATGTCCGCGGCGCGGCCGGACGCCGTGGTGCCGACGCCATGATCGAACTGCTGCGCGCGGCCGCGGCAGCCGTGCCTGACCGTCCCGCCGCCATCAGCCCCAACCGTCAACTGACCTATGCCGCATTGACTCGGCAGGCCGAGGCGGCCGCCGCCGCCCTGCGGGCGCGCGGGATCGAGCGCTTCGCCGTCCTCGAGCCGGAACTCGGCGCCACCTGGGCCCTCATGGCGGCCGCCTCCCTGGCCGGCGCCGAGGTCTGCGTCTACCCGATCGCGGCCGCCGACGACGCCATCGTCCAACTGCGCGACCGGCTCCGGCACGACACGTTGGTCACCACGCGCAGCGGCGTCGGTGACGGCGTCGTCCGACCCGAGGACCTGCTCGAGGCCGACGACCGCCTGACGGACGCGCCGCCGCGCGACAACCGGCGGCTGCTGATCTTGACCACCGGCACCAGCGGCGAGCCGAAGGCAGCCCAGCACGAGTGGTCGCGAATCCTGCGCACCGCCAATCGGATCGTGCCGACCCCCGAGCACACGTGGCTGCTCGCCTACGGCCTCAACCAGTTCGGCGGCCTGCAGATCCTGATCCATGCCGCCGCCGCCCAGGCCGCCCTGGTCGCCGCCAACTCGTTCCAGCCGCGCGATGGACTGGCCGCGATGCGGCAGTGGGGTGTCACCCACGCCAGTGGCACCCCGACCTTCTGGCGGTTCCTGCTGGCCGAGTTGCGCGGCGACGGCGGACCCCGGCCGGCGCTGCAGCAGGTGACCCTGAGCGGTGAGGCCATCCCGACGGCCTTGATCGAGCAACTGCAGGCCACGTTCCCGGCCGCGCGGATCTCGCAGATCTACGCCGCGACCGAGATGGGCCAGGGCATCACCGTGCGAGACGGCGTCGCAGGGCTGCCGCTCACCGTGCTCGACACCGACAGCAACGACGACGTCGTCTTCAAGGTCGTCGACGGCGAGCTGTGGGTGCGGTCGAAATCGTCGATGCTCGGCTATTTCGGCCAGGACACGTTGGACGCGGACGGATGGCGCGCGACCGGGGATCTCGTCGAGGTCGTCGACGACCGCGTCCTGTTCCGCGGTCGCCGTACTGAGGTGATCAACGTCGGCGGAGTGAAGGTGCATCCCCTGCCCATCGAGGAGCGAGTCAGCAAGATCGACGGCGTGGCACTGGCGCACGCCTTCGGCCGGCCCAGCGCGCTGGTCGGTCAGATCGTCGCGCTCGAGGTGGTGCCCGTTGCGGGTACCGACGAGGACGGGCTGCGCGACGCCATCCGCGCGGCCTGCGCGACCCTTGCGCCTGCCGCGCGACCACGCAGCATCACGTTCGTGCCGACGATGGACACTGCCGGGAACAAGCTGACCCGAGGGAACCGACCATGACCGAGAACCCTTCCCGCGTCGTCATTGTCACCGGAGGCAGCCGCGGCCTGGGCGCCGGAATCGTGCAGTCCTATCTCGACACCGGCGACATTGTGGCGACGTGCGCTCGCTCGGGCACCGGCCAGATCGACAAGTGGCTGGCGGATCCCGCCACCCGCGACCGATTGCTGTTCCGCGAGGTGGACCTGAGCGATCGTGCTGCGACGGCGGCATTCGTCAAGGAAGTGTTCGACCACTGGGGTCAGATCGACGTTCTCGTCAACAACGCGGGCGTCGCGCGCGACGGCGTGTTGGGTTTGGCGAGCGACGACGACATCGACGCCGTCATCGACCTCAACCTCAAGGGCACTCTGCAGATCACCAAGCTGGTCTCGAGACGAATGCTCGCGCGTGGCAGCGGAAGCATCGTCAACATCTCATCGATAGTCGGGCTCTCCGGCTACCGAGGCCTGTCGGTCTACAGCGCGACCAAGGCGGCGATGGACGGGCTGACCCGGGCGCTGGCCCGCGAGCTCGGTTCGCGCGGAATCATCGTCAACTCCGTCGCCCCGGGCTACCTGCGCACCGAGATGTCCCACGGCCTCGACGAGGCTCAGCTCGGGCAGATCGTCCGCCGCACGCCGGCCGGGCGACTCGGCGAGCCGGCCGACGTCGCACGTTTGGTGCAGTTCCTGACGGCTCCCGAGAACGATTATCTGACCGGCCAGGTGATCGTGATCGACGGCGGACTGACCGCGTGATCAGTAGCGCGCGACCGGCTCAGGCGCTCGCGGTGACCTCGTAGAACGCGAGGATGTCCTTAACTGTCTCGGGCATATCGCCGCCGGCCGAGAACGGGTCGGACCCGAACTCGTCCTCCAGCATTGCGGAGAGCTCGGCCGCCTCCAGGGAGTCAAGCTCCAGTCCGTCTCCGTACAGTCCCGTTTCGTCGGTCAACGGATCCTGCGCTTTGCCGGCCCGCTTGAGGAACTGACTGATGACTACTCGCACCTTGGTCTGATCCGTACCCACTCGGGTCCCTTCGGAAGGCTGATACATCGGCCGCGACCCGACCGCTTCAGGGCCCGTGACGCGCGAGGATGACCATTATGACGTAACCGATTCAGCATCGCGGTTCCGGAGGCCCGGCGCACTTCAGAGCGCTTGCCTGTGCGGGAGTGGATACGATCTCGTGGTTCGTTCAGGTCGACCACTGGGGTGATGTATTGAGGCTCGTGTGTGCCGTTCTCATGGCCGTGCTTCCGGCCGCGCTGAGGCGGCACATGGGCAGGTTGCTGTTCGGCTGGGACATTCACCCGACTGCCTACATCGGCCGGAGCATCATTCTCGTCGAGCACCTGTCGATGGGCGCGGGAGCGAACATCGGGCCGTGGAACGTCATCAGGAATCTGGCGGAGTTGCGCCTCGGTGCGGGCGCCTCCATTGCCACCCGCAACCGGATCTCGGCCCACCCGCTGTCCGCACAGGTCTTCACCCACTCTCCCGGCCGCCGGTCCGCTCTCATCCTGGGGGAGTCCGCCATGGTCACCGACGCTCATGAGATCGACTGCTCGGATCGCGTCGAGCTTGCCGACCACGCCCGGCTGGCCGGCTTCAGGTCGCAGGTCTTGACCCATAGCCTCAACCTCGTCCAGGACCGATGGGTGACCGGCCCGGTCGTTCTCGGCGAGCGCTGCGCGGTGATGTCGGGGTGCATCTTGCTCAGCGGGACGCGCGTCCCAGCGCGCTCGATCGTGTCGGCGGGCTCGGTGGTCACCACCCCGCTGACCAAGGAATTGACGTTCTACCGCGGCAACCCTGCCGTAGCGATCCGCTCGCTTCCCGACACTCTGCGTTATTTCCACCGCGGAGAGGCCGAGGCAGATCGCGCCAGCCCTTGAGCCCAGGGAAGCACTCGGCGAGCCGGATCAAGCAGACGGCCGGCCGCCGACTGAGCGTGATCACTGTCGATCAGGCGATCGCGGGCGCATCCAATGTCCTGATCGCGGTGCTCGCTGCGCGACTGCTCGGCGTGGCGGCGTTCGGCCTGTTCGGGATTGTCTTCCTCGTGTACGTGATGGTGCAGGGCGTCGCGCGGGCCCTGGTGTGCGATCCGGTGCTCGTGCATCCGCTGGAGGCCCAGCAGCGGCGGGGCGACGTGATTGGCACGAGCTGCCTGCTCGGCCTCGGGCTCGGCCTCGCGGTGCTGGTCGTCGGACTTGCGATACGCACGTGGATCCCGGAGCTGGGCGGCGCGCTGATCGTGCTTGCCGTGTGTGTTCCGCTGCTCGTGCTGCAGGATCTCGGTCGCTACCTCGGCTTCGCGTACCAACAGCCGTCGTCCGCCCTGACGCTCGACGTGGTGTGGCTCGTGCTTCAGTTCGGCGCCGTCGCGGTACTGGCTGCCACGGACACGCGCACCCTCGCGTGGTTCATCGCAGCGTGGGCCGGTTCAGGAGCGGCAGCGGGCCTGTTGCTCTTCACGCAGTATCGGGCCGGCGAGGTCCGATTCAACCTGTCCTGGCTGCGGTACACCTGGGCGTTCTCGTGGCGCTACCTCATCTCGTACACGTCCACTCAAGGTGCCGCTCTGGGTGCGTCGAGCGGCGTCGGTGCCATCTCCGGCGCGCGCCAACTCGGCGGCCTGCAGGGTGCACTGCTGCTCGTGCGCCCGTACATCACGATCCAGGTGGCGGCGGTGGCCGCGAGCGTCAGCGAGATGGCGCGCTTGAACACCGACCACCAGCGACTGCGGCGGCACGCCACCCGGATCACGGCACTGACGTCCGGCATTGCCGTTCTGAACACGATCGTCTTGGTGGTCCTGCCCGACCGACTCGGCCGATTGGTGCTCGGTGCCGCCTGGGAAGCCACCCAGCCGCTGCTGCTCCCGACCGGCGTGCAGATCATCTTCCTGGGCCTGATCACCGGTGCGCGGGCCGGCCTGCTCGGCATGCGGGCGATCAAGCAGGTAGTAGCGATCGACGTCGCGGGTACCGTCGTCATCCTCGTAGCCGCGATCGCCGGGGCGGTGGTGGACGGAGCGAAGGGTGCACTCTGGGCCGTCGCGGCGGGTCAGGGTCTCTTGACCGTGGTCT
This sequence comes from Pseudonocardiales bacterium, assembly GCA_025965875.1. GTDB lineage: Bacteria > Actinomycetota > Actinomycetes > Mycobacteriales > Jatrophihabitantaceae > QHCC01. Next base: position 8,885 of record JAOPWD010000500.1, on the reverse strand, counting down.
GGTGGTGGACGTTCCGAACCAGCACCAGCAGCCCTAACCGCCTGTCGACGAACGTTGCGTCGCCTGCTTAGCTCGCGCGTAGGCGATGAACGCATCGATGTCGTCGGAGGCCAGGAACGGGACGGCCTCGCGAACTTCGTCGGCGGGCCACTCCCACCAGCAGATGTCGAGCAAGGCTGCGCGCTGCTCCTCCGAGTGCCGGTACTTGATCACCCGCGCAGGAATGCCGCCGACGATCGCGTAGGGCGGAACGTCGTTGGTCACCACTGCGCCGGTGGCCACAACGGCGCCGTCCCCGATGGATACGCCGCTGAGGATCCACGAGCCGTAGCCCGTCCACACATCCGACCCGACGACGATGTCCCCCTTGAGTACGGGCATGCCGTCGGACCCTGCGCCCGCGAGGCCCAGATTGATGCGAAGCGGGTAGGTGGTCACATGCGTGATGGCGTGCTGGCCGCCGAGTAGGTACGTCCCGCCGATGGAGCAGTAGTTGCCGACGATGAGGCGCGCTGGGTCGTACGGGAAATCGCGGATGGTGGGCACGCCGTAGCTGCCGGGCCCGTAGACGACCCGCCCCTTGCGCTTGAGCCTGCGCAGCACAGCTTCATCAGTGCCCCACCAGACGTTACGTGCTCTGCGCAACTGGTACCTGATGATGCTCGATGCCTGCATGCCCGTCCTTCGCAGTCGGTCCGGTTCGGCTGGGAGGACGATACCGAGGCGCGAGAATCACACGACGCAAGCGACGACCTGGTTCGGTCCGTGGGCGGTGTAGGTGACCTTCACCACGCCGTTGATGGCAATCGAGCAGGTCGCCGTCACGCCTTCCGGTGCGACTTGGACAGTCATGGCAGTCCGGGCGCCGTACGGAGTGCGTACCGACACCGACATCGGGGACGCCACTGTGTACTTCCGCTGTGCGCTGTGGCCCTCGACCACGTAGGCGACGCCACCGATGTATTTGTCCCCGGTGGCGCGGAAGGTCACCGTGACGGGTCCCCGGTTGTAGTCGCTGATGTTGGTCGATACCGGGAATGGCGGCAGGCTGGCGTCGCGGCGCGCATCGCCCGAGGCGTTTGCTCCCGACGCTTTCCGGTTGGCGGTCACTGAGGCCGCGATATCGGTGCCGTGCGGTGCGGGCGACCGGTGCGCGAGCGAGCCATTGCCACTACCGCCACCACGTGTCCAGAGCGCCAGCGCCGTCGCGAACAGGACGAGGGTAAGGCCCACGGCGGCTGCGCGCCGGCGATGCACCCTGCGGAACCTGATCACTGTGCCCTCTCGACGTTCTGGAAACCATTCCTTGTATTGCAACGACACAACGGGCCGTAGAGGTGCTGTGGGCACACGTCCGACCACGGTTGCGCGCACTACGCTGCACTGGGCGACCGGAAGGGACACGAGCGGGTGCGCATAGTTTTCGATGCATTTGCGGTGCGGACCGGCACGACCGCGATCGTCCTCGAGAACCTGCTCAAGGGCTGGTCGCAACTCGCGGCCGACGATGAGCTGGTCGTGCTGGCCAGCAGTTCGTCGGAGTTCTCGCCCCCACCCGGTGCCGAGGTGAAGCTGGTGGAACCGCCCACGGGCGGACACCTCGGGTCGCTGTGGCTGCGGTCCGTTGGCGTTCGGCGCGGCTGCCGGGATGCGCGCGCCGATGCCCTCGTGTCACTCGTGACGGCCAGTTCGCTGCTCGGGGCGACTTGTCCACGCGCGGCGATCGTCTACGACCTGCGGCACGAGTTGCGCCCGCACCAGTTCAGCCGGCTCCGACGGCTCGCGCGTCGGCTGTCGTACGCCTGGACCTTCCGCACGGCCGACGCCCTGTGCTGCATCTCCGAGCGCACGCTGGACGACCTGGTGCAGCACCGCCCGCGGCTGCGGCGCAAGGCCGTTGCCACCCGCCTCGGCGCCGATCACACGAACGGCTGGCCGGCACCGGCCGAGGACCGTGCGCCCTACGCCCTCGCGTTCGGGCACTTCGCCAACAAGAACGCCGACGCCGTGATCGAGGCGTGGGCCGAGTTCTGCCGCGAGGACAGCGAAATGTCGCTACGCCTCGTCGGGATGTCTGCTCCCGACCGGGAGGCAGCGGCGCGCCGGGTGGCCGAGCTCGGGCTGGGCGCGCGCGTGACGCTGATGCCATGGCTCGACGACGACGAGTTCGTCGCCTGCTTCGCCGGCGCGAGCCTGATCGTGTTCCCGTCCGACTTCGAAGGCTTCGGCCTGCCCGCGGTGGAGGCGATGCAGCTAGGACTGCCGCTCGTCATCTCACGAGATCCCGCGCTGGCCGAGGTGACCGGAGGGCATTGCGCAACCGCTGCTGACCTGTCCCCGTCGACGCTCGCGCACGCGATGCGCGAGGCGCTCGAATCAACGCAGGAAGACCGCGACGATGCGCGGCGCTACGCGGCACGGTTTCAGTGGCAGTTCATGGCGGCCGATGTCCGGGGTGCGCTGCTGGGCGGTGGTCGCCCGACCGGGACCTCGCCGCTACCGAGTATCGACCGAGGTCACGTCAACTAGGTCCGGCAGGTCGTCGCCAGGGTCGGCGGCGCGCCCGCTCGGCATGGCCGCGATGAGCGCGAGCGGCACGTAGGCCAGCCGGTCCGTCAGCGCGTTCTCGACGGTGCTGAGTGCCGCGCCGGCCAGAGCGGCGATGAAAAACGGGTAGGCCAGGGGATCGAACTTGCGCTGCCGGAAGCTCTTGACGAGGCCGGCGACGACGAAGGTGAGGTAGCCGACCAGCAGGAGAAGTCCGCCCGACGCAAGGGCCTGCAGGTAGACGTTGTGTGCCTCGGCGGCTACCTGCATCCCGACACCGTCGATCGGCGAATGCAAGAAGTCGAGCTTGCCTTGGTGAGCGACGCTGGACCTGACGTAATCGCTTCCACTCTGCGCCCCGCTGTTCCCAGTCAGCCGCACCGCCCGCAGCAGTGACTGGCCGACAGACGGGTTGAGGACGAAGACCAGACCCGCGACACTGGCCGTGACCAGGGCGACAGTTGGTAGCACGCGGCGGTAGACCGGCATCAAGACGAACGAAAGCCCGACGGCGGCTGCCATGACCGCTGCCCCGCCGCGCGACCCGGATGCGTACACGCCCAGAGCCAAGGCAACCAGGATCAGTACGGCGGATATGCGACTGCGCAGCCGAGGAGAACCGACCTGCCACAGCATGATCGGCATGCCGAGCACACAGGTCGTGGCGAGGAAGTTGGGGTGGATGGCCAGCCCCGGCGCCCGGCCGCTTGCCGCCGGTATGCCCGTGATGCTCAACGAAAGGTGCGTGACCCCGAGCTTGTCGGAGAATGCGATGAGGCCGGAGATCGCGCTGCCGACGGCGAATGCGTAGCCGGAGCGGAACAGCGCGCGCTTGTCGTGGAGGTAGGCGAACCCGAACATCAGCGGCAGCCCGATGATCGGCACGACAAACTTCAGGCCGACTCCGAGGTTTGTTTGGATCTCGGGAATCCGGATTCCCTGTGGATCGACCACCAGCCGTTGCGCGAGGTAGCCGGGATCCGTCGGCAGCAATTCGTGCAGGACGGTGACGAGCACAATGATCGCGCCGAACTGCAAGACCCAGCCGGGCAGAACGGGCCAGCGCCGGCCGATGTCCGAGGCGAAGAACGCGAGCAGGGCCAGCAGCAGGAACGCGTCCCCCGGCCGCACACCGATGATCCATCCGTTCCACGGCGTTGCGGCGCACGCCACGTAGGTGAATACGAGCGCAATCCTCGCGAGTCCGGTAGTCGCCGTTTCCGACCCGGACGGCTCAATGTCGGCCGTCGGCACTGCTTCGCCGCGGGTCAACATCAGGGAATCCTACGGCGCATGATGATGCCGCGCTTGACGGGCGCGTTACTCGAAGGTCGTCCAACGCGGCTTGCCCCGCTCCATTGCGGCATCATGGGGGCCGTGACGAACCCTGGCCGCCCGGCTCTGCTCGCCTCCCGTAGATCCAGACTGGCCGCCAGCGCCCTGGGCCGCCGTACGCATCGTGTCGAGCAGACGGTCCGGACCTTCACGAACTGGGCCCCCATCCTCGGCCGGCTTGGCGGCGGGCGGCGCTTGTCCGAAGCGGTGACGTTCCGCACGCGGACCGGATTGAACATCACCTGTCCGAACGTTCCCGGCGCGCGCATCCCGGTGTACGAGATCTTCGCCGAGGATTGTTACGAGCTGGAATCGTTCCTGGGGCCGCTCGCCGGTCGTCCGATCACAGTGATCGACATCGGTGCACACATCGGCGCATTCACCTGCCAGCTCGCCGCGACGATGCCCGCCGCGTCGATCTACTGCTTCGAGCCGTCGGCCACCACAGCCGGCTACCTGCGGCGAAACATCGCGGCCAACGGCTTCGCCGACCGCGTCTCGGTCGAGGTCGCGGCGGTGTCGGACACGTCCGGTTGGGGCACCCTGGCCGACAACGGGGCGGGGAGCGCGCTCAACGGCCTCATCTCTGACGAGGCATCCGATGCCGCCGCGACGAAGGTGGCCACCACGACGTTCGATGACGTCGTGGCGGCCATCGGTGCACCGGTTGACGTGGTGAAGATCGACTGCGAGGGCGGTGAGTACGACGCTGTGCTGGCCTCATCACCGGCCAGTTGGGCGTCGGTGAGCCGAGTGGTGCTGGAATATCACCCACACGCCACGTACGGCTGGCCGCAGCTGCGGGACTGGTTCGCCGAGCTGGGACTGGTACCCATTCGCGAGTCCGCGTCCTCGCCCGAGCAGGGCGCGGCGTGGCTCGTTCGCACTGACCAGCCGTCGAGCAGCTGACTGTGGCCCGACTTCCCCCTGCGCTGCGTCCGCTATGGCCGTACGCGAAGGTGCTCTACACCGCCGCGACGCGAGCAGTCGCCCCCGCTGCCCAGCAGCTCAGCCGCCTGCGTGGCGGCTACCTGCCGCGTCGGGTCGCCGTCTCGATCGACGACGCTGTTGCCCGGGCGGGCCGGATGGAGGTCGTGCGAGCGGGCGAGACGATTGAACGCGTCCGCCCGAGCGGCAATCCCGCCGATCATGCGGTCTTCACCGCTCAAACCCGCGAGAACGTGGCCAGGGCCGCTGTGTGTCTATTGCCGTGGGGCCGGGTGCTCTCGCCGCACGCGGCAGTGATCACTGGCACCGGCGAGCTGGTGGAAGAGCTGAGCCCCTACTTCGGTACCCGCCGCTCGAGCGAGCATCCGCTGTTTCTGCACCCCTTCCCACCGCCGCCGACCGTGATCAACGATCGACTCGGGGTGCTGGCCACCCGCGGGGACAGCAACTACTACCACTTCTTGCTCGATGTCCTGCCCAGGCTCGGGTTGCTCGAGCAGGCAGAGACGATTGAGCAACCGGTGCGGTGGTATGCGCCGATGGCAACCGCTTTTCAGCGCGAGCTACTCGACCTGATCGGTATCGAACCCGACAACATTGTCGACAGTTCGACCATTACCCATGTTCAGGCAGCGGAGCTCATTGTCGCGAGCCTGCCCGATTCCCATTTGCGCACACCGCCGTGGACGGTTGATTTTCTGCGACGTCGACTGCTGCCGCTTGACGCCAAGCGCGTTCCTGGGAAGTGCATTTACGTGACGCGCGGGCGCCAGCGACACAGTCGCATCGTGGTGAATGAATCTGAGGTGCTTAATGCGTTGAGCCGCTTCGACTTCGAGGTGGTCGACCCGGGCCGGATGTCGGTGGTCCAGCAGATTCGCGCATTCGCGCAGGCCGAACTGATCGTGGCACCGCACGGCGCCGCTCTGGCTAATCTCGCCTTCGCGAGCCCCGGTGCAGCGGTTATCGAGCTACTTGCGCCGGACTTCGTTCAAGGCTGTTACTGGAAGCTGGCCGATTGCGTTCCCGGACTCCGGTATCGGTACCTCATCCGTAACGAGCGCCAGGCATCACCTGAGCGGATGCGTGGCGTCGCCAGCGACATTAACGTCGATATTACTGCTCTCACCAGGATGCTGGATGAGCTGTCGAACCTCGGCGACGACACCCGGGCAGTGTGTTGAATGGCTCGCCCCCGCACCGGATTGGGGGCGTGACTCGTTGGGGCAGTTAACATCGGCGCAAACGGATGCCGTTGGTGACAACACTGGCCGACTCCGGTAGCCGGACACGAAAGGCGCTTCTGTGACTCTTCGGGCCTACCTGCGGGTCCTTCGGGAACGCTGGAAGCTGGTGGCGTTACTGGTGCTCGTCTCGACCGGTCTTGCCGTCGCGATCACGGCAGCCACGCCGAAGGTCTATCAGGCCGACACGCAGGTCTTCGTTTCATCGACCAACACGTCCAACGCCAGTCTGGACGCCGTCTACGTGGCGACGCAGGTTTCGACGTTCGCTGCGATCATCGACTCGCCGGTGGTGCTGCACGCTGTGCAGCAGGATCTGAACCTGAGCCTCAGCGATGAGCAGTTGAAGGCAAAGATCACCGCCACCGCACCGGCCGCCCAGTCGTTGGTCATCATCCATGCGACGGACGGCTCGCCGGGGCTGGCCGCAGCTATCGCCAACTCGGCCGGCCGGGCGTTCACCGCAGCCGTCGAGGACTACGCGACGCCAGTGGGTTCGGCCCGACCCTCCGTTCGGCTCGTCGTCACCGGCCCGGCGGTCGAACCGAAGTCACCGATCACGCCGAATGTGGTCCTCAATATCGCGCTCGGCGTGGTCCTCGGCCTATTGCTGGGCGTGGCCCTCGCCGTCGCGCGCGACGTCCTCGACAACCGGATCAAGGATGTCGACCTGCTGGCCAAGATCGCCCACTCGCCGACCATGGGGGTCATCGCCGAGGATCCGAAGACGCCGCGTCATCCGATCGCCACGCGGGCGGGCACCCGCAACGTGCGGGCGGAGAACTATCGCCAACTGCGCGCGAACCTGCAGTTCGCCAACGTCGACGATCACCCGCGCGTCATCGCCGTGACGAGCTCGATCCCGGCCGAGGGCAAGACGACCGTCGCCATCAACCTGGCCTCCACGCTGGCCGAGGCCGGCTTCAGCGTCTGTCTGGTCGACGCCGACCTGCGCCGTCCTACCGTCGCCAAGGTGCTCGGCCTGCTCAGCCCGGTCGGTCTGACGAGCGTGCTGATCCACCAGATCGAGCTGTCCGAGGCGCTGCAGAACGCCGGATCGAGCTTCTACGTGCTGACGTCCGGCCCCACCCCGCCGAACCCTGGCGAGGTCCTGGCGTCGTCCTACGTCCGTGACGTCATCCGCTCGCTGCTCGACAAGGTCGACTACGTCATTGTCGACACCGCACCGCTGTTGCCGGTGGCCGACGGGTCCGAGGTGGCAGCTCTGGCTGACGGGACGCTCCTGGTGGCGCGGCACGGGCTCACCACCGACGCGCACGTCAAACGCGCGATCGACACTCTGGCCCGGGTGGACGCCAAGCTCATCGGCGTCGTGCTGAACCGGGTGCCGCTCACGCGGGGCAATGAATACGGCTACACCTACTACCGCGCGCAGAGTGACGCGCCGACACATTCGCGCCGTGAGTCGCGTAACTCACGGAAGGCGGCCAAGGAGAACTCCTAGCTATTGTCCGTCCCTTTGAGCGGTATCCAATTGTCGTCTGTGTGGAGGTAACAAGAGTGAGCTCTGTCGACACTGTTGTGACGGGAGCCGGCGGGTTCATCGGTGGGCACCTCGTCGGCGGACTACTGAGCCAGGGCCAGTCGGTGCGCGGTGTCGACGTGAAGCCGCTCGACCAGTGGTGTCAACTCCACCCCGCCGCGCAGAACACCGTAGGTGACGTCTCGCTGCTCGACGATGCTCGCGCTTCGGTCGAGGGGGCCGCGACGGTCTACAACCTGGCCGCAGACATGGGCGGTATGGGCTTCATCGAGAACAACAAGGCCGCCTGCATGCTGTCTGTACTGACCAGCACGCACGTCCTGCAGGCGGCCAAGGAGGCCGGCGTCGAGCGCTACTTCTATTCGTCCTCTGCCTGCGTCTATGCGGCCGAGCACCAGGTCAGCCCGGACGTTGTCCCGCTGCGGGAGGCCGACGCCTACCCCGCGATGCCCGAGGACGGCTACGGCTGGGAAAAGCTGTTCAGCGAGCGGATGTGCCGTCATTTCTATGAGGATTACGGCCTGCAGACCCGGGTGGCCCGCTACCACAACGTCTACGGGGAGTTCGGCACCTGGGACGGTGGCCGCGAGAAGGCACCGGCCGCGATCTGCCGCAAGGTCGCCACGGCGGTGATCACCGGGCAGACCGTCATCCCGATCTGGGGCGATGGCAAGCAGACGCGCAGCTTCACCTACATCGACGACTGCGTGTACGGCACTCAGCTGATCACCAACGCCGACGACCCCAATCCGGTCAACCTCGGCAGCGACGAACTGGTCTCGATCAACGAGATGGTCGACATCGTCGAGGACATCGCCGGCATCACCCTGAAGCGGCAGTACGACCTCAGCGCGCCGCAGGGCGTGCGCGGCCGCAGCAGCGACAACGCCGAGATTGAGCGCCGCTACGGGTGGGTCCCGTCGATCACCCTCGCCGACGGACTCGAGCGCACATATGCGTGGATTTTCGACGAGGTGAAGAAAACTCTCCCTTAATTTGCGGCCGACACATTTTGCGTGTTAGGTCTCTTGTATGCGCTGGGTGGGGCCGAAATGACTCCCGCAGTATTGTCCCGAAGATCCACTTGTCAATAGGAACGTGATGGTGATGTCAATGCGGCGCGTGGTTAGCGTTCTAGCTGTGTTTGGCTTGTTCGTGGCCGCACTGGCCTTTGGTTCGAGCGCAGCCACGGCCGCTGCTGCCACGTGCGGCTCCGGATATCCAGTCACGACGCAGGCGAGTATCGCGTCCAGCACCACGACGCCGTTCGTGGGCGAATCGATCAAGGTCTCGGGTACCTGCTACCA
>JAOPWD010000498.1 GCA_025965875.1 Pseudonocardiales bacterium | reverse complement strand
TCGACGAACGTGTCGCCGTGGTGAACCCGCTCGATCGGCTTGCGCGCCGCCATGGGCGCGGAGGGCTCTGGCACCCGGCTGAGGCTACCTGCGAGCAGCCCACGTGGCGTTCCTGAACCTCTGTGTCACTCCGCAGCCAATGCAGGAGGGACGGATCAGCGCTATGGCAGCTGCGCACTGCAAACCCTGCGGGCTCACAGATGTCGAGGAAGTCGACTCGTTCGTGAACCTCGGTCATTCGACGTGCGGCAATGAACCGATTGTGTGCAGATGCTCATTGCGCGAGCCGTTCCGCCATTCCTGACGGTCGAGCGGGATACTGGCGGGGTGGTGGCTCGGTACCTGTGCGACAACTGCGGTTTCCGCGGCGTAGATCCAAACGCCACGACTGCGGACCAAGTGCTGTGTGACGCCTGCGGCGAACCTGTACTCGAAGATCCTCATGCTGCGCAGGTTGGCGAGCGCCCGAACGATGCGGGCCGCACCCGGGGTCAACCTCGGAAGCAGTAGTACTCCTGACGATCGGCAAGCTGGACGGGCGGGTTCGCGAGCGGCGTACGTCAGTTTTGCTGCCACAGCTCGTCAACTGTTCGCCCACAGAGCCGGAAGAGCCCAGCACTGAGCGCTTACCCGGTTGAAGACGTGACGGGGCTCTGATCCGCAGCGAGGACGTTGCCGCGGCGGCGGACGACCTCCGGATGGGCGAGGCTTATGTGGCGTTTTGTTCACTCTGCGGTTACTTACGATTCGTCTGGGTCATGTGTCGGCTCTTTACCCGCCCAAGGACTGTTCGGCGGCAACAATTTTACGTGCCAGTGACGACCGGCGTTGCATTCCGGCGGTCCACGTCGCGGTGCGCCCTGGCTCGGACGGGCTGAGCAGGACTCACACCGGTGGCTGGCTTATGACGCTTGTGTCTGGCTATCGGCCCACGCGCGGTCCAGGATCTCCTTGATCGTCTCGGCCGGTTGAGCGCCGGAAATCCCGTAGTGGCGATCGATGACGAAGAACGGGACGCCCGTGGCGCCCAGAGATCTCGCGGTGTCCTCGTCGGCTTGCACCTCGTCGTCGTAGTCGTCAGTGGAGAGCACCCGAGCGACCTCGTCGCGGTCCAGTCCCACCTCGGCCGCGAGGTCGGCGAGCGAGGTGTGGTCGAAGATCGAGATCTGGTCGGTGAAGTAGGCCTTGTGCAGCCGCTCGGCCAGCTCGGGCTGCCGGCCGCCGACCTTGGCGAGTTGGAGCAGGCGGTGCGCGTCGCGGGTGTTGCCGCTGCGTAGGCCGTCCATATGGAAGGTCAGCCCGTCCTGCTCGGCGCGACGCTCCATCTGTTGCTGGGCGTCATGGGCCTGCTGAACACTCATCCCGTACTTGCTGGCCAGGAGGTCGACAGTCGGCGTGGTCACTCCCGGCGCCGCCGAGGGGTCCAGCTCGAAGGACCGGTACACCACGTCGACATCGTCCCGGTGCGCAAAGGAGGCCAACGCATTTTCAAATCGTCTCTTGCCCAAGTAGCACCACGGGCATACGACGTCGGACCAGATCTCTACCTGCATGCATAGCTCAACGCTGTGTGGCCCAGATCCCTTCCGCGTCAGACGCCGGTTTGCACGCGCGGCAGTGCTGGAAGCATCGAGGGATGAGCAGCGGCGGCGTGGGCTTCCGGTCCGAGCGGGGCCCTGTCCTCATCGCGCTCATGCTCTCGACCTCGCTGGTGGCCGTCGACTCGACGATCATCGCGACCTCAGTGCCGTCCATCGTCAACAGCATCGGCGGGTTCACCGAGTTCCCGTGGCTGTTCTCGATCTACCTGTTGGCTCAGGCGGTCACCGTCCCGGTTTACGGCAAGCTGGCCGACCTCTTCGGCCGCAAGCCGGTGATCCTGTTCGGCATCGGCCTGTTCCTGCTGGGCTCGATCCTCTGCGGCCTCGCCTGGTCGATGCCGGCCCTCATCGCGTTTCGGGCGGTACAGGGCGCGGGCGCTGGAGCTATCCAGCCCATGAGCATCACGATCGTCGGCGACCTGTACTCCCTCGCCGAGCGGTCGAAGGTGCAGGGCTACATCGCGAGCGTGTGGGGGATGTCGGCCGTCATTGGGCCGACGCTCGGCGGGGTCTTCTCCGAGTACACATCCTGGCGCTGGATCTTCTTCATCAACATCCCGCTGTGCGGGCTCGCTGCGTTCATGCTGACGCGGAAGTTCACCGAGCGGGTTGAGCGGGGCCATCCGCACATCGACTACCGCGGCGCGGCGCTGCTCACCACGGGCTGCACCCTGCTCATCCTCGGGGTGCTCGAGGGCGGACAGTCGTGGGCCTGGATTTCGCTGCCCGGGCTGCTGATCCTGGGTTGCGGCGCCGCGCTGCTCGTCGCGTTTGTCCTCGTCGAGCGGCACGTGCCCGAACCGGTCCTGCCGCTGTGGGTGTTCAGCCGGCGACTGCTGCTGACGACCAGCCTCGTGTCCGCGGCCGTGGGCGCGATCGTGCTCGGGCTGACGTCCTACATCCCGACGTTCGTCCAGGACGTGCTGGGCACCGGGCCGCTGGTCGCCGGCTTCGCATTGTCGACGCTCATGCTGGGCTGGCCGATGTCGGCGTCGCAATCCGGGAAGTTGTATCTGCGGATCGGCTTTCGCCGGACGGCCCTCGGCGGGTCGGTGTTCGCGGTGGCGGGGTGCGCGCTGTTGCTCCTGCTGAATGGGTCGTCACCGGTCCCGCAGGTGGCGCTCACGTGCTTCGTCATAGGCCTCGGGATGGGCTTGGTCGGGGCACCGACGCTGATCGCGGCGCAGTCCTCGGTCGGCTGGAGCGAACGGGGAGTCGTCACCGGCAACAACCTGTTCTGCCGTTCTCTCGGCAGCGCGCTCGGCGTCGCCGTCTTCGGCGCGATCGCCAACGCCACGCTTCGGTCCGGGAACGCGTCCTCGGGCGCGCGTTCGAGCGCCGCCTTGACCACGGCGACGCACCACGTGTTCGTCGCAGTGTTGGTGGTGTCGCTCGCCATGGCAGTCGCGGTGGCCTGCATGCCTCGAGAGGTTGAGCAGCCCGAGCAGGATCTGCTCATCGACCTCCCGGCAGCTTAGGAGCCAAGGTGGTTGGCCGGAGATCGAACTCGACCGCCTCGATGACGGCCCTGTCGTCACCGTGCTGCTGAGCGAGGCAGACGGCAAGCCCGAACTGGTCTGCCACGTCGCTTGCCGGACAGGTTTCCCAGGAGCGCGTCCGCGAGTGGTTCGCCACCGGCGTACGCGAAGGCTGGGGCGACCGGATCGACCAACTGGTCGCGACACGCTGCGGCTCGAGCCGG
>JAOPWD010000491.1 GCA_025965875.1 Pseudonocardiales bacterium | reverse complement strand
TACTTCCCGATCACCGGGCCATCTTGCACCGAGTTGGAACGGGCCACGATCGAGCAGATCCGCGACCGGCTCCTCGACCAAGGCATCGCCACCGCCGCGGAGATCGACGAACATCTGGCCAACATCGTCGGCGGTCAACTAGACCTCGCGACCTCACCCATGATCACCGCATCGGGCCGCCGACCGCCGGAGATCTGACCGCGCGTGTCCGCCCGACGCGGCGCCGCACAGTTGTTGCGTCCGCAAGACTGGACCGGTGTCAATTGCGGAACTTCTGCGGACGTCATTGAAGGCGGGGGCACCGTCTGATGCGCAGACGACATTGACCGTCCCGCAGGGGATCCGTTCTACGCTTTAGACATGCGCCGAATCCTGTTGAGAACGGCCGTGCTGTACCTGCTTCTGGCGGTCGGCACTCGCGTCGCCGATGCACTTGGATTAGGCGGCCGCCGACTCCGCTGTGGCTGTGAGGAATCGTGTTGGTGCCAACGCCCCAGCCTGACCGTCCTTCGCTGGGTGACGCCCGGCCGTTGGCACCACATCGGACTCACACCAGAGGAGAAGCGGTCCCGGATCGGTTCGAGTCCTGGGACTTAGCACTAGCGGCCTGGGCTCAGCTGGAACCTTGCGCTTCGCAAACGAGGGCCAAGAAACCCTGTCCCGGGAACCGCCAGCGGGCGTGACCGGGCGTCCGGCGCGTCTACCACCGGCGGCCCCCGCCAATGTCTCATTGACGTCAGAAGGTCACGCGGTGGATCCGGGCTTAGCCGTTTACGGGGCCGGTCGCAGGTACCAGCGCGCCGCGACAGCAATCACCCCGCGCGGGCCGAACGACACCTCAAGTGGCTGATGTACTCGCAGGCCTTCCCGGACTTCATGTTGGGCATCCAGACGAGGACCGCAGTTCCGCACATCAGCGGCGCGCAGATCCGCGGCTTCAGGTTCTTACTACCTCTGCTGGAGGAGCAGCGGCTGTCACCCGAGCCATCGGTGCGGTAGCGAAGGCGATCCACCATTGACGCGTGTTCACGTGTTGCGGACGCGAACAATCGTGCAGGCGGCGTCGGACGAACAGCCGGGGTCAGATCTCCGGCAATCGCCCAGTCCAGAGCTGCGCCGAGATCCCAGGCACGGCAGCGGAACGTCTTGCGGGCCAGCACCTTCGAATCGTGATCAGTGACGACGACCATCTGCTTCTTGTCGGCCAGGTCGATCCCGACGATCGCGTTGGTCACCGGCACCAGGCCACGCAGTCGTTCGAGTCTTGCGCTTCTGTTGCGGTCACCCCGGGAGACACCACTACCGTTACCCATTGAACGTCCTCCTTCTGCGATGGGACACCAAGCCCGCAGCGCATCAGGGGGACGTTCGTTCGTCCGGCAGCGACACGCAGAACGTCTTTCTATGCCGCATGCAAAGCGTGGTCCCGTCGGTGTGTGGACTGTGGAGCATTCCCGCGGCGCTGGATTGGCTGCTTGGGCGGCTGGGCAGACTAGGACCGGAAAGACCTAGAGCTTGGAGCCACATATTGGCCGGTTCGGTTTCGATCGCATCGACGCCACCACGGAGGTCATCGATGTCCACTCCTTACCCGCCTCCGCCCGGGGGCGAGCCTCAACCGTCCCAGTACCCACCCACCCCGCAGATGCCCGCGCCCCAGCAGCCTTCGCCTCCGGCGCCTGGCTATCCGACCGTGGGACAGCCCACCCAACCTCAACTCGATCAACCCGCGTCGCCAGTGAGTCGCCCCGGGCTCGACAGAAAGGGCCACGTGCGACGAACCAGGGTCAGCGGCGTCTGGATTGGCCTAATCACGGCCGCGGTCGTACTCGTGCTACTGATCATCTTCATCGCCCAAAACACCAGCCGAGCCTCGATCCACTTCCTCGGATGGAGCGGGCATCTGTCCCTCGGCTTGTTGATGCTGATCGCCACGGTCTGCGGTCTGCTCATCGCCGCGTTGCCCGGAACGATCCGCATCCTGCAACTTCGCCGCTCCCTTAAGCGCGTGGCCGCTGAACGCATGTAGCCAAGCTTGACGCGCTGCTGCGATCCACCGACTTCACCGGCCGCAGTCGACCGGTGATCGAACTGGAAACGACTGTCCTGCTGCTGCTCGCCGAGGCCGCGCGGGACCGTAGGCCGGTCGCGATGAGCTACACCGCGCAGAACGGACGGCGCAGCGAACGGACCGTGCACCCGTACGGCATCGTCGCGCACTCCGGGCGCTGGTACGTCACGGGAGCAGACTCTGCCAGCGGCGAGACTCGGACCTTCCGCCTGGATCGGATCACGACGCCCCAGTTGCAGGAGGGAACCTTCGAGGTCCCCGACGAATTCGACCCCGCCGAGCGCGTACTGTCCGGGATCGCCGAGGCGCCTCACCGACACGCAGTCTCGCTACGGGTCCACGGCACACCAGAGCAGGTCCGGTCCCAGCTCCCGGCCGGACTCGCCACCGTCCACGACATCGCGCACCTCGACGGCTGGGTCCAAGTGCGGTTGCAAGCCGACCGACTGGACTGGGTACCCGCAGTACTCGCCGGATTGGGTCTCCCGTTCGCCATCGAGCAACCCGAAGCGCTTCGCGCTCTCCTTCGGTCAATGGCCCAACGACTCGCCGCCGCCGCCGACACCAACGCCGTTCACATCGGCGAGTCGACCTCGGACGACGACGTCGTCGATCCCGACCCCAGGTGACGCCGACGGACGCAGCACACGATCGCGCCGAACGCGTCACCTGCGCTCGAGCAGGCCCGCCAGCCCTCGGGAAGCAGAGCATCGTGGCGGGCGGACACCACCCGCCACCGGCTCATGGTCACTCTGTCGAATATCGGCTAGCGTCACCTCATGAGGGCCATGGTGCGTCTGGCTCGTGCATCGTCGGTGCCGCGGCCATTCGCCGAGCGGCTGCCTCGCCGCCGGCGCAAGGCCGCGTGGGGCATCGCCGTGGTGTCGCCTCTTCTGATCACAGTGGGTGCGCGGCTACTCGGCTCGTCCGTACCGCCGGCCACGACC
>JAOPWD010000278.1 GCA_025965875.1 Pseudonocardiales bacterium | reverse complement strand
GACTTCTTCCCCGGCGGCGGACCGCAAGCAGGTTTCCACTGGAACGACCTGACCGAACTCGACCCCAACAGCACCAACGGTCCGCACTTCGACTTCGCGGCGCTGTCGAAACTGGCCAAGGTCGACTTCGACCCGAGCAATCCGCGCGCGCTGTTCTCGATCATTCTGAAAACCCTGCAGACCGTGCAGACGGTGGTGAGCAAGTCCGACCCGACCTCCACCGCCAGTCAGGTATTCACCAAGCCGATCCCGTTGGTCGGCCGGTCCCTGTCCGACCTGCTCAAGTCCGACGAGTCCGGTGTTGGCCCGCAGGTGAGCTTCGGCGCCAACACGCTGAAGGACGCCAGCCGCTCCGACGTGGACGGCAACGCCGCGCCCAACGCCTTCCCGCAGGCCCTGGCCGGCCGCACGATCGTGGCGGGCACGCAGGTCGGCCTCATCGCCTCGGTCACCAACGACACGCTGACGATGGCCTCCAACTGGGCCACCCAGCCGTCCGACGGCGTCGCCTACATGGTCCGGTCCGAACTCGACGACGTCATCTCGATCCTCGAGGCCTCGCCGTCGGACAACATGCAGAAGTTGGTCGACCTGCTCAACAGCCGGCTCGGGCACGTTGTCCCGATCACGTTCGCGTACGCCGATGACGCGACCGTCGGCAACCAGCCGTCGCTGATCCTCAAGCTCGACTGGAAGCGCTCCTTCCACACCAGCGCACCGGTGCAGTTCGACTTCAACCTGCCGATCGGCGACCAGAAGCTCGCCGGCGTGCAGGGCAGCGGCTCGGTGTCGCTGGGCGCCAGCGGCGAGGTCAAGCTCGGCCTGGTGATACCGCTGGCACCGGGTGACGGCCCGGCCGGCGCCGACGCGCTGCAGGTGCTGGACAACTCTGCGGTGTCGATGAAGCTCGACGCCAGCGTCGACGACGGATCGCTGGCCACGACCATCGGCCCGCTGAGCATCGCGCTGGGCGACCCTACCCACGGCAGCACCGACAAGGCGACGGCCAAGGCGTCGTACTCCGTCGGCCTCGGGAAGGCCAGCCCGACGGGCAACGCCGAGAGCTTCAGCGACTTCTTCGGCGAGGTAGGCCCAACGGTCAACGCCTCGAGCACGGCCGTGGACTGCGGGTTCACCGGCGGCACGGTCGATCTCTCGCTGTGTGCCCGCCTGCCGCTGTACGTGAGCGCCGGTGGCGGCAACTGGCAGAAGCTGATCACGACGGCTGGTGTGTCGAACGAGTTCGCCCTGCGCCTGCCCAAGGCGCCGCAGGGTGCCGCGGACCAGCTCGACATCATCGACCTCGGGGGCGCGGCCATCGACGGGCATGCCCGCCTCGAGACGCCGGACCCGACCGAACTCGCCGACGCGATCAAGAATCACCTGATCGACCTCACGCGTTTCGACGGCATCGACTCGTTCCTGAACATGCTGCAGCAGTCTCTCGTTACGGCGAGCTTCGGTGGCAAGCTGCCCCTGGTCGGCAACGACCTGCAGCAGGGCGCTGACTTCGTCGGCAAGCTCAAGACCACGATCGACAGCGCGATCGGCGATCTGGCCACCGTCAACAGCATCAGTGGGCTGCGCGACTGGGTGAACGACAAGCTCGCAGCCGGCCTGCAGTCCGCCGGCCTGAACCCGGACCTGGTCAAGGTCGACACCCAGTGCAAGACCACCCTCGGCACTGTCACCCCGGCGCCGACGGTCGCCGTCGCGGTGGCAGATGCCAGCACGGAGACGTACACATACTCCGTCGCGTCCTACATCAAGGACAGCTCCAACCAGAAGCACGAGGCAACGCCGAGTGCACTCGGCGACGTGAAGACTGGGCCGGCGTTCAAGGCCGACGGGGTAAGCCCGTCCAAGAATGTCAACATCACCTGGACAGCGGTCGATCACGCGGCCGGCTACGACATCTACCGGCAGGACGGCGGTCAGCTCACGCTGCTCGCCGACACCGGGTCGGCCATCACGTTCACCGACGACGGCTCGGTGAGCCCCGGTGCCGCTCCGCTCAATCCGGCCGGACCGAACCCGTTCCTCACCGACTGCGACTTCTCCGACTTCGAGTCGGTGCTGATCCGGCTCGACGTCAGCCAGGGCGATTTCGCTGGCGACTTCCTCAAGTGCGACAACCTGCCCGCCGGGCACGACTGCCTGACGCAGGACGTCCCGCTCGACATCGGCATTCCCGGGCTGTCCCTGCGCGCCAAGGACCCCAGCCAGGGTCCGCAGGCCCAGCTCGGCTGGCGACTGCATCTCGCGTTCGGGATCAGCCGCAGCGACGGCTTCTTCGTCGACACCAAGGACGGCGACCCGCAGCCGGAGTTTGCCGTCGGCCTGAACCTCACCCTGCCCGGACCGATCCAGGCCCAGCTGGCATTCATCAACGTCGACGCGTCCAACTGCGTGCAAACCGACACCGCCAACTGCACGAACGCTGCGCCCACGCCGGCCACGGCCGGTGACATCCCGCCGTTGTTCGGTGGCACCTTCAAGATCAACATCACGTCGCCGCACGCCGACGGCCGGCTGACATTGAGCGATCTCGGCAGTGCGGATCTCGGGAAGCTGTTCGACGTCCAACTCACGGCGGGCGTGCACATCGACTGGCTGCTGAAGGCGACGGTCGACCAGGGTGCCGGGTTCCCGGGCATCCAAGCCGAGTTCCAGCTCAGCTGGGAGTGGAAGAACGCCCATCCCGGAGACAACAACGACACCGGTGGCAACAAGGGTCTGCAGATCGCCTTCCAGAGGGTGCAGATCGACGCGGGTGCCATCTTCAGCCAGGTGCTCGGCCCGATCATCCGAGAGATCAAGAAGGTCACCGGCCCGCTCGAGCCGATCATCAAGACCCTCTACGCCCCGATACCCGTGCTGTCGGATCTGTCGCACCTGGTCGGCGGTGACGACATCACCCTGGTGTCGATCGCGAAGGCATTCTCGACGATCGCCGGCGGTCCCGACCTGACGTTCGTCGACCGGGTCCTGAAGGTCGTGCAACTGGTCAACAGCCTGCCCACCGGCGCGAATGTCCTGATCCCGATCGGGTCTTTCTCACTCGTGGGCTCGACGGCCCTGAGCTCGTCGGCGACTCCGGACAACACGAACAGCTTGATCAACCCGGCCAGCAAGGTGTTGGCCGGTGGCGCGAACGGCGCCGACGGAGTGCTTGGGGCACTGGACACCAACGACGGCAAGGGCGCGAGCAGCCCGAAGATCCTCAGTGGCACCGACGCCGGCGGCAAGTCGAAGACGGCCGATGCCGGCTTCAGCTTCCCGGTCTTCAAGAACCCGTCCTCGCTCTTCAACCTGCTGCTCGGCGGCGACGTCGACCTGGTCAAATTCGACTCCGGGCCGTTGACCCTCGGCTTCGACTGGCGGCAGGAGTTCGGCCCCGTGTACGCACCACCGCCGGTGCTGATCACCCTGCACGGCTCGGCCTCGGTGACCATGCACATCGTGGCCGGCTTCGACACCTACGGCATCCGCAAGGCGTTCGAGGCGGTCCGTGACGGCACGTTCACCGCGGCCTCGGTCGGAGACGCGATCCTGCAGAGCCTGTTCTTCTACACGACCGACGACGCGGGCAAGCCGATTCCGGTGGTCTCGTTCAACGGCGAACTCGCCGCCGGCGCCGAAGTCAGTGCGGTGATCATCACCGTCGGCATCGAGGGTGGCGTCGGGCTCACCGTGTCCTTCCTGTGGAACGACCCGAACCACGATGGCAAGTTCCGGCTCAGCGAGTTCGTGGTGGCTGCGCTGAACAATCCGATATGCCTGTTCACGGTTTCCGGGCGGGTCTATGTCTTCCTCAAGTTGTTCGTGAAGATCGGTTTCGGGCCGTTCTCGGTGTCGTTCTCCTTCACGATCGTCGACGTCACGCTGCTCGACTTCAGCGTCACCCCCAACTGTGATCCGCCGCCGCCCAAACTTGGCGCGCTGGGCGATGGCGGCAAGACGCTGGTCGTCTACGCGGCCGCGTTGGGTGACCCGGGCCACCGGGGCGATCCCGCCTATGACTCCTCGAAGCAGGACAAGGAGACCGTCAAGATCACCTCGCTGCACGACTACGACAAGCCGGGTAACCCGTTCATTGGCGTGGCCGTCGAGATGATCGGAACGCGTAACGAATTCCTCAACCCAAATATTGAACGCGTCGTCGTCGACGGGCGCGGTTACGACAAACCGATGAGCGTCACCTTCATCGGCGACGGGAAGCAGGACGTTGCCCGGACCGGGATCAAGCCCCCCACCTTGTCCTTCGAGAAGGATGCGATCGTCTTCGGCGGGAACAAGGACGACCAGATCAAGACCGGTATCGGCAATTCCTGGGTCGACGGCGGCGACGGCAACGACGGCATCGTGACCGGCGACCGGACCGTTCTGGCCAAGACCGGCACGGGAGCGGCCACGACGTACTCCTACGTCAACAACACGGCCAAGGCGATCGTGGCCGGCGGTGGCGGCGACGACAGCATCACCGTCGGCAACGGCGACGACGCGGTCTCCGGCGACGGCACGCTCAACAACGGCCCGGGGTATTCGATCGTCGGTCCGAAGGAGTTGAAGAACAGCAAGGACACCTCGGTCAACGTCGACAGCGGCGATCCGACCGAGGCACACAGCGACATCTCCGTGCCGAACTGGACGCAACTCGTGCCGAGTGCCGACGAGTCCGTCGGCGGCCAGGGCAACGACATCGTCTCGGCCGGCCTCGGCCTCGCCACGGTCTACGGTGACGGCGGCAACGACACGCTGAGTGTCACCGCCGACAACCCGCTCGCGAAGGTCGCCCCGACGCAGGCCAGCCTGTTCACCTCACCGGGCGCCACCCTGGTCGGAGGTACCGGCAACGACCACTTCGCCGGCGGCTCCGGCCCGGACACCATCATCACCGCGAAGGACGCCGGGGGCGTGGACACCAACCCGGACGCCGACGGCGGCGCAGACACCGGCTCGACGAACATCGTCGACACCGGCACCGGCAGCGACAAGGTGTACGGCAGCACGGGAGTCGACCTGGTGACGGGCCACTCGTTGCCCACCCAGTCCGACAACATCCGCGGTGGCGCGGGCCAGGACATCCTCATCGGAGGCTTCGGCACCGACACCATCTTCGGCGGCCCGGCCGACGACTACGTGGTCGCCGAGCCGTCCACGGTGGACCTCGGCAGCGGTGCGCCACCGTCCGATGGCGGGTTCGGCCCGCTCTACACGGTGACCCACATTGCGCTGCCCAGTGGCGTGAGCCCGTCGTCGAAGACGCTCGTCGGCGGCTACGGCAACGACCACATCTTCGGCGGTGACGGCGGCGCCGCTATCGACGGCGACGGCTACAACCCAAGCGCCCGCTGCGGCCCGGGAGCGGCGGTTGCGTCCGACCCGGTGGACGAGTCTGTCAACACCGCGAACGACGGCAACGACAAGATCATCGGCGGTGAGGGCGTCGACAACGTGCGGGCCGGCGGCGGTAACGACCTGGCCGACGTCAAGGGCGGTGACGACGTGGCTTGTGGCGAGAAGGGCCTGGACAACCTCGTCGGCGGGTCAGGCGCCGACCAGGCGTGGGGCGGCTCCGGGAACGACGTCATCGACGGTGGCGTAGGGGCCGACAAGCTCTACGGCAACGCCCAGAACGACGTCGTTTACGGCGGCGACGGCAACGACCAGATCGAGGGCAACGACGGCACTGACTGGGCCTCGGGCGGTGAGGGCGACGACGTCGTCATCGGCGGCACCCGGCTCGCTGGTCGCGACGACCAGGGTGACGAGCTGTTCGGCGACAACGGCCTGGACACGCTCATCGGCGATAACGGCGACCTCGTCGCCGGCGCCTGGCGCCCACTCGACCTCTCCGGTTCGCCGTCGGCGGCCGGGGGAGCGGACACGATCTGGGGCGGCGCGAACAACGACCTCGGCTACGGCGGGCTCGCCAACGACACCATGCACGCAGGCGACGGCGACGACCACTTCGAAGGCAACAACGGCGCCGACACGATCTACGGGGACTCCGGCGAGGACGAAGTGATCGGAGGCGGAAGTCTGAGTCAGGCGTCAGGTGTCGGCTACCCGGACGGCTCAGACACCGTGTTCGGCGGCACCGGGGCAGACGTCATCACCGGTGACAACGCGGTCGTCAACGTCGGCGCGGTCAACAGCGGAACCGACACGACCCTGGGCCGCGAGTTCCTGGCCGGGCACACGATCACCTTGCTCGACCTGGGTTACAGCCCGACTGCGGGCACCTCCGACGGTGACAAGCTGCACGGCGACAGTGGCACCGACGTGATCTACGGCCAGGGCGGTGACGACACGATCACCGGCGACACGGGCGACGACTACGCCGAGGGCGGCCCGGGAGCCGACACCATCAACGGCAACGACGGTGAGGATGATCTGGTCGGCGGGAGTTCATCGCTCTTCGGGCCCGGCGTGGGCCAGCCGGATACCGGTGACGTCATCCACGGCGACGCCAGCGCCGACGTCATCATCGGCGACAACGGCAAGGTCCTGCGTACCGGCACCCGCAACCCGATCACTGACCGGCTGGGCATGAGTGCGCAGCGCGGCATCGTGCTACTGGACCTCGGAGCGACCCCGCACGCAGCCTCCTCCGGCGACGACATCGTCACCGGCGACGACGGCAGCGACGTCGTCCTCGGTCAGGGCGGCAACGACCGGCTCAAGGGCAATGCCGACGACGACTACGTCGAAGGTGACCAGGGCAGTGACTGGATCGAAGGCGACGCCGGGAACGACGACCTCGTCGGCGGCAGCTCGACGGCGCAGTCCGGCTCCGGCAACACCACAGTCGGACAGCTCGACAGCGCGGATGCGGTCCTTGGCGGCCCCGGCGACGATGCGGTCATCGGCGACAACGCCCTGCTGCTGCGCGTCGGTGCCCGTACCCCGACGTTCGACCGAATCTCCTCGACCGGCGGCGTCCGGGTGGCGTCACGCAACCTGGCCCTGTACGACCTGGGCGCGAACTTCCTGACCGGTCCGTCAAGCAGCCTATTCGGGGACGACCGGCTCTCCGGTGGATCCGGCGTGGATGTGCTCTACGGCCAGGACGGGAATGACCAGATCTCCGGCGGCCCGGACGCGGATTACCTGGAAGGCAACGGCGGCGCGGACATTCTCCGCGGCGACAACCGCCTGGACCAGCCGCCGACGACGGCGGGCGAGGCGCTGACGACAGCTCTGTCCACCGCCTGGCCAGGTGTGGCAAGCGCAGTCGCTGACCTCGAAGGCTCCGGGAGCGACGGGCAGGACGACATGCTCGGCGGCAGTTCACTGGCGAACTTCCGCGACGTCGGCGACAACCTCGAGGGCGACGGGGAGAGCGATTTCCAGCTCGGCGACAACGGCGTCTTACGCCGCGACATCCAGGGCACGGTGCCGACCCTGACCCAGCGGGTCTTCGTCCAGCGCTATCCCGACAACGCGGCGCCGGCCAACGCCGCCGTGGTGCGGATCGGCGACCTGGCGCTCAACCCCAACGGCAGCACCCGGTTCTGCACGACCGCACAGGCCACGTGCGAGAAGGCCGGCGCGTTCGGCGACGACGTCATGTTCGGCGACGGCGGCGACGACACGATGTGGGGCCAGGACGGCAACGACACCATGCGCGGCGGTGACGGCAACGACGACATGTACGGCGAGCTCGGCGACGACACCATGTTCGGCGAGAACGGCAACGACGCGATGCTGGGCGATCGGGGCGGCGTCGTCGACGAACTCGTCAACCCGTCAGACTCCGGCAAGCAGTTCACCGTCGACACCGGTGGTACGCCGAAGGAGTTCTACACCGGCCTCCGCCAGGGCACCCTGGATCACCGCGTCGACCTGCTGCACGACATCAACGGCGATTCCTTCCTCGGCTCGTCCGGCTCGGCGGTCATGGCGCATGCCGGGCTCACCGAAGGCGGCAACGACAAGATCCGCGGGGGCACCGGTCAGGACAACATCCACGCCGGCTTCGGTGACGACCTGGCCAACGGCGACAGCGGCGGTGACCTGATCTTCGGCGACGACGGAGCCGATGTCATGTGGGGCGGCCGGGGCTGTGACCCGTCGATCGACACGGCAGCCAGCTCGCCGGACTGCTACGTCAACGGCACGTTCACCGAGTCTTCGCGGGGCACCAACGACCGCTTCGTCGACCACCTTTTCGGCGGTGTCGGCGGCAGCTCGGCCACCTCACTCGGGAAGAAGGGCGACGTGGGCGCCGACGTCATGGATTGGCGTCCGCGTGGCACGAACACGCCCGGCAGCGGCTGCACGCTGAACCCGTTCCCGGAGGACGTCACAGGCGGCACGATCGACCCGTGCGCGTGGCTGCAGATGACGGGTCTCGACAACGCCGACCCGGCCGACAACCAGCACCACCAGGGCACGGACTGGATGTACGGCGGCTGGGACCGCGACGTCATGCAGGGCGACCTCGCCCAGAACGGCCCGAACCCCGGCGACCGGATGCTGGATTGGAATGGCGCATACAACCTCTACACCCACTGCAACGCGGCCTACGGCGGTTACAACGACGTCCGCCAGCACAGCCCCTCGATGCAGACGTTCTTGCAGATGCTGGCTTATGGCGACGGTGCCGGCCAGATAGCGGCCGACGCCTCGGCTTCGGGACGATCGGCGTTCCGCGAACTGGCGCTGGCCTACCCGGGTGCGGACAACACGCATGCCTCCGGTTCGGCGTTCCCGACGACGCCGGGCCATTTCGACGACCCGAACGCGTGCGCGGGTAATTAAGGAACCACGAGTTAGTTAGCGTCCTGCGATGTGGATAGGCGCTCGGCCCATCCGCACCTGAACTGCTGGCATTGGCACGAGCCGGTACGGGAACGGTGTTCACCCGTCTTACCTAGGCACCGACGGCTCTCATTCGGAATCAGGACGGGCCCGGCTCTTCATTCCCCCCTGTGAAGAACTGGGCCCGTCCGCGCGAGCGGCTGGTTCCCCCGAACGCCTTCGCTGATCGCGTTTCCCCCGATTACGCAATCCGCCTCCTCGCTGAAGAGAAGTTAACACAGATAATACTTCCTAGCAAGGTAAATTCTGCCGCACGTCGACGACACCTGAAAATCCGATGACGCGGCGAGAATTGTCCGTGCCAACTCCCTCGTCCGGACGGAGCGCCTTCGCAGCCGCGATCAGCAGGCGACCCCGTTCTCCCGACTCGATCCCGAGGGTGTCCTGCGTGCGGAGCCCGCTCTACGATGGCCACTGAGCCACCCGAGGGGAGCTCGCCGCGTGACGCTCTGGGGCCGCAGGAAGCAGTGCGATGCCCTTGACGGGCTGCTTGCCGACGCCCGCGCAGGGCGCAGCCGGGCGCTGGTAGTGCGGGGCGAGCCCGGCATCGGCAAGACTGCGCTGCTCAAGTACGCGGCTGATACGGCATTGGACTTCCAGGTGGCACGCGCCGTGGGTGTCGAGTCGGAGATGGAGCTGCCCTTCGCTGCGCTGAACCAGATGTGCGGGCGGATGCTGAGCAGGCTCGACCGGCTGCCCGGCCCGCAGCGCGATGCTCTGGGCGTCGCGTTCGGCCTACGGTCTGGCAGTGCGCCGGATCGTTTCCTGGTCGGCTTGGCGGTCCTGGGCCTGCTCTCCGACGTGGCCGTGGACCAGCCCTTGCTCTGCCTGATCGACGATGCGCAGTGGCTGGACCGGGCCTCGGCTCAGGCCCTGGCCATTGTTGTCCGCCGGCTGGACGCCGACTCCGTCGCCGTCATATTTGGTACACGTGATCCAGGCGCGGCGGGCGAGCTCGCTGGCCTTGCGGAGCTGGCCCTGGAGGGATTGTCCGATGCTGACGCCCGAGCGTTATTGGCCTCGGTCATCCCAGGGCGGCTCGACGAGCGAGTCCGCGACCGCATCATCGCCGAAGCAGGCGGCAACCCACTCGCCCTGCTCGAACTCCCCAACGGGGTGACCGCGGCGGAGCTGGCCGGCGGATTCGTCGTCGCCGGCCCGCTGCCGCTGACGGGCAGGATCGAGCAGAGTTTCCTGCGGCGCATGGCACCCCTACCGGAGATGACCCGGACCCTCCTGCTGCTGGCCGCTGCCGAGCCCACCGGCGACCCGGCGCTGCTCTGGCGGGCTGCCGGGCGTCTTGGCATCAGCGCCGTGGCCCCGGCCGAGGCCGACGGGCTGATCACCGTTGCCGCCCATGTCACCTTTCGGCATCCGCTCGTCCGCTCGGCGATCTACCGGTCGGCGTCGCCGGATGCCAGGCAGGAGGTGCACCGCGCCCTTGCGCAGGCGACCGATCAACGGGTCGATCCCGACCGGCGTGCGTGGCACCTCGCGCAAGGCGCGCCAGGGCCCGACGAGGACATCGCCGCAGAGCTCGAACGCTCGGCCGGCCGTGCGCAGGCGCGCGGCGGCCTGGCCGCGGCAGCCGCCTTCCTCGAACGCTCGGCAGCGCTGACACCCGAGCCGGGGCGGCGAGCCGAGCGTGCGCTGGCCGCCGCGCAGGCAACGGCCCAGGCTGGCGCGTTCGAGGCGGCGTTGCGACTGCTGGCCACGGCGGAGGCTGGGCTGTCCGGGGAGTTCGAGCACGCGCAGGTCGACCTGCTGCGGGGGCAGGTCGCGTTCGCATCCAGCCGCGGTAGCGACGCTCCAGCGCTGCTGCTCGAAGCCGCAAGGCGGCTCGAACCGCTTGACGTCGGTCTTGCGCGCGCGACCTACCTGGAAGCGCTCTCCGCAGCGGTGTACGCCGGCCGTTTGGCCAGCGGCGGTGATCTGCGGGAGGTCGCGGAGTGCGTACGAGCCGCGCCTGCGGCGCCGCAGCCGCCGGGTGCGGCCGATCTACTGCTGGATGGTCTGGCGCTGCTGATCACGGAGGGCCGGGTGGCCGCGGCGCCGACGCTGAAGCGGGCGGTGAGCGCGTTCCGCAGCGAGGACATCTCCGCCGAGGAGGGTGTGCGTTCGCTCTGGCTCGCGGTCCCCGCCGCCCAGATCCTGTGGGACGACGAGAGCTGGCACCTGCTCTCCGCCCGGCAGGTCCAGCTCGCCCGGGATGCCGGCGCGCTCGGCGTTCTCCCCATCGCGCTGAGCCAATGCGCCGGGATGTATCTGTACGAGGGCGACTTTGCCGCTGCCGTTTTGGTGCTCGAAGATGCCCGGGCAGTCGCCGAAGCGACCGGGAGCGAGCTCCCGCCCTACGCTCCCTTGGCGCTCGCCGCATTCCGGGGCCGGGAGCATCAGGCCTCCGAGTTGATCGAGATCAGCACCAGGGATCTACTGCGTCGGGGCGAAGGAGTGGGGCTCATCTACGTTCAGTGGGCGTCCGCCCTGCTCTACAACGGCCTCGGCCGCTATGACGCCGCACTCGCAGCGGCGCAACAAGCCGGCGAGGACCCGCACGAACTGGTGTTCTCATTGTGGGCCGCGGTCGAGTTGATCGAGGCTGCGGCCCGGAGCGGCGTCCCGGAGCAGGCAGCCGGCGCCCTTGACCAACTCTTTGACAGCACGCGCGCTAGCGGCAGCGACTGGGCGCTCGGCATCCAGGCCTACGGGCGCGCGCTGCTCAGCGAGGTCGGTAGCGCCGAGCGCCTGCACCGCGACGCGCTCGACCGCTTGAGTCGCACCCGCGTCCGGCTGCCAATCGCCCGCGCCCATCTCGTCTACGGCGAGTGGCTGCGCCGCGAGAACCGGCGCACCGATGCCCGCGAGCAGCTCCGTGCCGCGCACCAGATGTTCGCGTCGATGGGAGCGGACGGATTCGCTGAACGAGCCGCGCGCGAGTTACGAGCCACCGGCGAGCGAGTCCGCAAACGCACCACCGATCCCCCCTCCCAGCTCACCGCTCGGGAGACCCAGATCGCCCAGCTCGCCGGCGACGGCCTGTCCAATCCCGAAATCGCTGCTCAGCTGTTCATGAGCCGGCGCACTGTCGAATACCACCTACACAAGGTCTTCAACAAGCTGGCCATCAGCTCCCGCAACCAACTCCACCTCGTCCTGGCTGACAGCAGAGCCGAAGGACCGCGACAAACCCC
>JAOPWD010000447.1 GCA_025965875.1 Pseudonocardiales bacterium | reverse complement strand
GCAGCATCCAGCCGAACATCCCAGCGGTCCTTCACCAGTTCGGTGAAACGCCCGGCGATCTCCAGATCGAGATGACGCAGCAATGGGTGGCTGCGCGCGATCACAGTGGTGTGGACGCCGAACGCGGCAAAGATGTGCGCGAACTCGGCCGCGATGTAGCCCCCGCCCAAGATCGCGATGCGCTCGGGCAGGTCGTCCACCCGCATGACCGTCTCGGACGTGTGGAACGGCGCGTCCGTGGCCATGACCACCGCAGGCAGCCTCGGTCGCGAACCCGTCGCCAGGACGATCCGGTCGGCGGTGATCGTCTCGCCGGTCGACAGCTCGAGCGTGTGCGGGTCGACAAAGGACGCGTGGGCTTCGAGCAGGGTCGTGTTCGGCGACCCGGTTGCGCGGTACTCGCGGCCGCCCGCCGAGATGGGGTCGATGCGGCCGAACACGCGATCGCGAATGTCGCGCCAGCGCACGCCGCGCAGCTGGGCGTCGACTCCGAGCCGGGCGCTGTGCCGTACTCCCTCGGCCAGGTCGGCGGGATAGACGAACATCTTGGTGGGGATACAACCGACGTTCAGGCAGGTGCCACCGAACGTCGACTCCTCGATGACGGCGACCTGCCAGTCGTCGAACTCGGGCCCGACCACCGAGTTGCCGGAGCCGGATCCGATGATCGCCAGGTCGTAGTGCTGCACGCGACGACGGTAGCTCAGCCGGATTCAGCTGCCCCGCGCTGCCGCGGCTACCACCTGCCGACCGCTTCGGCCATCAGGTCGCCGAAGAGGTGTTCGAACTCGATCGTCTCCAGCCCGCGGCCCGCGAACCATTTGCAGACGTTCTCGCAGTCGCGATGCAGGTAGTCCTGTCCCCGTGGGTTTGCGACCAGATCCACGATCTGCGGGAGATCGATCATCACCAGCCGGCCGTGGTGCACCAGCAGGTTGTAGGCCGAGAGGTCACCATGGGCCAGTCCGGCCCGGGCGAGCAGTCGCATCGCAGCGACGCACTGGTCGAACAGATCGGTCAGTTCGGTCGGGGTTGGACGCGACTGGGCCAACCGCGGCGCGGCCGTGCCGTCCGGTTCGCCGATGAACTCCATCATCAGCTCGGTCCCGGCTAACTGCACGGGGTAGGGGACCGGTGCGCCGGCCAGCCAGAGGGAGCTCAGGGCGGCGAACTCCGCCGCGGCCCACTGGCCGGAGAGCAGATCGCGGCCGAAGGTCGTCCGGCGCGCCATGGCGCGGGTGTCACGGGTGCGGCGGGTGCGCCGACCCTCTTGATAGCCGGCGTCGCGATGAAACATGCGGTGCTCGGCCGTGCGGTAGCGCTTGGCGGCGAGCAGTGACTCGGGTCCGCTGTCCTGGGCGCGCCGCACGAGGTGGACGTCGGCTTCTTTTCCGGTCTTCAGGATGCCGAACTCGGTGTCGATGGCGGACAGGTCGGTGACCACCCAATCGGGCCTGGGTTCGGGGCCGTGTGTTGCGGTGTCCCAACTGGAGAAGTTGGGCTCACTGTCGGAAGCACTGTCGGAATCACTGTCGGAATCACTGAATGGATCGTCGAACGGGGTTGGGTCCAGTTGCACTGGAAGGCTCCTCGGGAGGGCTCGCGCCTGCCCGGAAGCCGGGCGCTCAGCGCGAGGGGGGACGGGTGCGCAAGGTCGTCACCCGGGCGGCAGTCATCGACACGGGGACCCTCCTTCGCAACCGTCAGCGCTCCACGAGCGCGAATCACCGTCCAGACTGGTCGGTCGACAACCCCTGCGCAACTGAATAAGCGGGTGGATAGCCTTGCGGCGTGCTGCGACTCTCGACCCTCTTCCTCAGAACCTTGCGCGACGACCCCGCCGATGCCGAGGTGCCGAGCCACCGCCTGCTGGTCCGCGCCGGGTACGTGCGGCGGGTGGCGCCGGGCATCTACTCGTGGCTGCCGCTCGGACTGGCGGTGCTGAACAGCGTCGAACGGGTCGTGCGCGAGGAGATGGCCTCGATCGGCTCGCAGGAGGTGCACTTCCCGGCGTTGATTCCGCGCGAGATCTTCGAAGCGAGCGGGCGGTGGGCCGACTACGGCGACGCGCTGTTCCGGCTGCGCGACCGTAAGGGCGCCGAATACCTGCTGGGCCCGACGCACGAGGAGCTGTTCACCCTGCTGGTGAAAGGCGAGTACTCGTCCTACAAGGACTACCCGCTCTCGCTCTACCAGATTCAGACCAAATTCCGCGACGAGGCACGCCCGCGGGCCGGCATCCTGCGCGGGCGCGAGTTCATCATGAAGGACTCGTACTCGTTCGACCTGTCCGATGAGGGGCTGGCCGCGTCGTACAAGGCGCACCGCGACGCCTACGAGCGGATCTTCACCCGCCTCGGCTTCGACTACCGGATCGCGTTCGCCATGTCGGGGGCGATGGGCGGCTCCGCGTCCGAGGAGTTCCTGGCTCCCACTCCGTCGGGAGAGGACACGTTCGTCCAGTGCACCAACTGCGACTACGCGGCCAACACCGAGGCGGTCGAGATCGCCGCACCCGCCCCGCACGACCCGACCGATCACGACGCGCAGCAGGTCCTGGACACGCCCGACACCCCCACGATCCAGACGCTGGTCGATCGGTTGAACGAGATGGATCTTGGCAAGGAGTTCACGGCTGCGGACACGCTCAAGAACGTCGTGCTGAAGACCCGCGCCCCGGGTTCGGACGAGTGGGAGCTGCTCGTCGTCGGCGTGCCGGGCGACCGCGACGTCGACCTCAAGCGCATCGGCGGCCAGCTGGAGCCCACCGAGGTCGAGCAGGCCGGTCCCGAGGATCTGGCCCAGGCGCCCCAGCTGGTGAAGGGCTACATCGGTCCGCAGATCTTGGCCGACGCGAAGGTGCGCTACCTGGTCGACCCGCTGGTGGTCGAGGGCAGCGCGTGGGTGACCGGCGCCAACCAGTTGGACCGGCACGCGGCCTTTGTCGTGCGCGGCCGCGACTTCACGCCCGACGGCGAGATCGGCGCCGTGGAGATCCGCGACGGCGATCTGTGCTCACGGTGCGGCAGTCCGTTGAAGATCTCCCGCGGCATCGAACTGGGGCACGTCTTCCAGCTCGGCCGCAAGTTCGCCGAGGCGTTCGGGCTCACCGCGCTCGATCAGAACGGCAAGCCGGTGACGGTGACGATGGGCTCCTACGGCGTTGGCATCACCAGGGCGGTGGCCGCGCTGGCAGAGCAGACCCATGACGAGAAGGGGCTGTGCTGGCCGCGCATCGTCGCGCCGGCCGACGTGCATATCGTCGCCACCGGCAAGGACGACGCGGTGTTCGAGGCGGCCACGTCTATCGCGGACGGGCTGGAGGCCGGCGGCGTGCGGGTGCTCTACGACGACCGCCGCGGCGTCTCGCCGGGCGTCAAGTTCAAGGACGCCGAACTGCTGGGCGTCCCGACGATCGTGATCGTGGGCAAGAACCTCGCCGACGGTGTCATCGAACTGCGCGATCGCCGCACGGACGAGCGCACCGACGTCCCGGTCGCTGACGCGGTGGACGCGATCGCAGCCGCCGTCCGGAGCTGATCCGGTTGCGAATCCGCTGCCCTGGCCACCGATGTCCCACCAGATCGCCAAGACGATGCCCGCGCGTCCGCTGAGCGAGATCGTCGAGGCGGGCTGGGCCCAGGCGCTGGCGCCGGTGGCCGACCGGATCGCGGCGATGGGTGACTTCCTGCGTGCCGAGATCGCGGCCGGGCGCAGCTACCTGCCGGCCGGGGAGAACGTGCTGCGGGCCTTCACCCGGCCGTTCGCGGACGTGCGGGTGCTGATCGTCGGCCAGGACCCGTACCCGACGCCGGGGCACCCGGTCGGGCTGTCGTTCTCGGTCGAGCCCGACGTGCGGCCGATCCCGCGCAGCCTGCAGAACATCTACCGCGAGCTCGGCACCGACCTGGGCCTGCCGACCCCGGCGAACGGCGACCTGACCCCGTGGTCGCAGCATGGCGTGCTGCTGTTGAACAGAGTGCTCACGGTGGCCCCTGGGGCATCGGCCGCGCATCGGGGCAAGGGGTGGGAGGCCGTCACCGACCAGGCGATCCGTGCCCTCGTGGCCCGGCGCAGCCCGCTGGTCGCGATCCTCTGGGGACGTGACGCCCAGACGCTGCGGCCGATGCTGACCGGCGTGCCCTGCATCGAGTCGGCCCATCCGAGTCCCATGTCGGCCGACCGCGGCTTCTTCGGCTCCCGCCCGTTCAGCCGCGCCAACACGCTGCTCGCTGAACAGGGCGCCGAACCCGTCGACTGGAAACTCGCCTGAGCTCGGTGACGAGTCCGTCCGGGCGGTCGCGCACGGACAGCTGGCGCTGGCCGAGCTCGCGGCGAAGCTGTCGAGTTGGCGTATTGCGCCCCAGCCGTGAGCTAGGCGAGGCGGGCGGGGAAGCCGCCGGTGGCGATGGGGCCCCAGCGAGTCGGTGTGATCCGGACCAGTGACTTGCCCTGCCCGACCATGGCGGCGCGGTACTCGTCCCAATCCGGGTGTTCGCCGGCAATGGCGCGGTAGTAGTCGACGAGCGGCTCCAGCGCCTCGGGCATGTCGAGCACCTCGGCCGTGCCGTCCACCTGCACCCACGCCTCGCCGAAGTCGTCGGAAAGGACCAACACGCTGCACTCCGGGGAGCGGCGGAGGTTGGCCACCTTGGCCCGTTCGGGGTAGCTGGACACGATGATCCGACCGGCTTCGTCCACACCTCCAGTCACGGGTGAGGCTTGTGGTCCGCCGCTGCGCCGAGCCGTGATGAGGATCAGTCGGTGTCGCGGCCGGACGAAATCGAGCAACTCTGCTTGGTCGACGGCGGTGTTGGTGGCGATGGTTCGGGGCATCGGTCGATCCTTCGCAGCCCTCGGGTGGGCGTGTTGTCGGTGTCGTTCACTACTCTCGGTAGGGACTGCGCACGCGGCAGTCGGTGTTGAGTAGTTGTTGCATTTCTATACCCAGCCAACCATGACTGAAAGAGCGTTGAAGCAGCTTGAACGACCGTCTGATCGTGCGCGGCGCCCGAGAGCACAACCTCAAGGACGTCAATATCGACCTGCCCCGCGACTCCCTGATCGTGTTCACCGGGCTGTCCGGATCGGGCAAATCCAGCCTGGCGTTCGACACGATCTTCGCCGAGGGCCAGCGCCGTTACGTCGAGTCACTGTCCGCGTATGCCCGCCAGTTCCTGGGCCAGATGGACAAACCCGACGTCGACTTCATCGAGGGGCTGTCGCCCGCCGTCTCGATCGACCAGAAGTCGACGTCGCGCAACCCGCGCTCCACGGTCGGCACGATCACCGAGGTCTACGACTACCTGCGCCTGCTGTACGCCCGCATCGGCAAGCCGCACTGTCCGGTCTGCGGCGAGCCGATCAGCAAGCAGACCCCGCAGCAGATCGTCGACCGCATCCTCGAGATGCCCGAGGGCACCCGCTTTCAAGTGCTGGCGCCCGTCATTCGCGAGCGCAAGGGCGAATACGTCGACCTGTTCGCCGACCTGCAGACCAAGGGGTTCGCGCGGGTGCGTGTCGATGGCGTCGTGCACTCACTCACCGAGCCGCCCAAGCTCAAGAAGCAGGAAAAGCACACCATCGAGGCGGTCGTCGACCGGCTCACCGCGAAGGCGTCCAGCAAGCAGCGCATCACCGACTCCGTCGAGACGGCGCTCGGCCTCGCCGGGGGGCTGGTCATCCTCGACTTCATCGACCTGCCCGACGACGACCCGCACCGCGAGCGGCGCTATTCCGAACGGCTGGCCTGCCCCAACGACCATCCGCTGGCCATCGACGAGCTCGAACCGCGGTCGTTTTCGTTCAACGCGCCCTTCGGTGCCTGCCCGGTCTGCACCGGCCTGGGCACCCGCAAGGAGGTCGACCCTGAGCTGGTCGTCCCCGACCCGGAACTGCCGCTCAGCGAGGGCGCAATCGCCCCGTGGGCGGCCGGTCAGACCAGCGAATACTTCCTGCGGCTGCTGCAGGGCGTGGCCGACGCCGAGGGCTTCGACCTCGACACGCCGTGGGAGAAGTTGCCGGCGCGGGCCCAGAAGGCGGTGCTGCACGGCACCGGCGAGCAGGTGCACGTCAGCTACCGGAATCGGTACGGCCGCGACCGCTCCTACTACGCCAACTACGAGGGCGTCGTGCCGTGGATCGAGCGGCGCTACGCCGAGACCGAGAGCGACTACTCGCGCGAGAAGTACGAGGGCTTCATGCGCGAGGTGCCGTGCCCGACCTGCCAGGGCACCCGGCTCAAGCCCGAGATCCTGGCGGTAACGGTCGGCGGCCGCTCGATCGCCGAGGTGGCCGCGCTCTCGATCGGCGATGCCGCCGACGTGTTGCGAGACCTCGAGCTCAGCGACCGCGACCTGTTCATCGCCGAGCGCGTGCTCAAGGAAGTGCACGCCCGCCTCGGCTTCCTCGTCGACGTCGGCCTGCACTACCTCTCGCTCGACCGCGCCGCGGCCACACTGGCCGGCGGCGAGGCGCAGCGCATCCGGCTCGCCACCCAGATCGGCTCCGGCCTGGTCGGGGTGCTGTATGTGCTGGACGAGCCGTCGATCGGGCTGCACCAGCGCGACAACCACCGGCTCATCGAAACGCTCGTGCGGCTGCGCGATCTCGGCAACACCCTGATCGTCGTCGAGCACGACGAAGACACCATCCGCGCGGCCGACTGGGTGGTCGACATCGGCCCGCATGCCGGCGAGCACGGCGGCAACATCGTCGTCAGTGGCACGGTCGACGATCTGCTCGCGTCCGACGACTCGATCACCGGCGCCTACCTGTCGGGGCGACGGTCCATCCCGGTGCCGATGATCCGCCGGCCGCGGGCGCGCGGCCGCGAACTCGTTGTCGAAGGCGCCCGCGAGCACAACCTGCGCGACATCGACGTCGCTTTCCCGCTCGGCTGCTTCGTCGCGGTCACCGGGGTCAGCGGCTCGGGCAAGTCGACGCTCGTCAACGACATCCTGTACGCCTCGCTGGCCAACAAGATCAACGGCGCCAAGCTGCCGCCGGGCCGGCACAAGCGGGTGCGCGGTGTCGAGCAAGTCGACAAGGTCGTCGGTGTCGACCAGTCGCCGATCGGCCGCACCCCGCGGTCCAACCCGGCCACCTACACCGGCGTCTTCGACCACATCCGCAAGCTGTTCAGCGAGACCACCGAGGCGAAGATCCGCGGCTACCAGCAGGGCCGGTTCTCGTTCAACGACAAGGGCGGGCGGTGCGAGAACTGCGCCGGCGACGGCACGATCAAGATCGAGATGAACTTCCTGCCCGACGTCTACGTCCCGTGCGAGGTCTGCAAGGGCGCCCGGTACAACCGCGAGACGCTCGAGGTGCATTACAAGGGCAAGACGATCAGCGAAGTGCTCGAGATGCCGATCGAGGAGGCCGCCGAGTTCTTCGCGCCGATCACCCGGATCGCCCGGCACCTGGACACGCTCGTCGATGTCGGGCTCGGTTACGTCCGTCTCGGGCAGCCGGCGCCGACGCTGTCCGGGGGAGAGGCGCAGCGGGTGAAGCTGGCCTCCGAGCTGCAGAAGCGCTCCACCGGCCGCACGATCTACGTTCTGGACGAGCCGACCACCGGCCTGCACTTCGAGGACGTCAGCAAGCTGCTCGGCGTATTGCATGAGCTGGTCGACAAGAGCAACTCGGTCATCGTCATCGAGCACAACCTCGACGTCATCAAAACGGCCGACTGGATCATCGACATGGGCCCCGAGGGCGGCTCGGGCGGCGGGCAGGTGGTCGCACAGGGCACGCCCGAGCAGGTCGTCGACGTACCCGGCTCCTACACCGGGCAGTACCTGCGGCACATGCTCGACGAGCGGCCGGTGCGCAAGCCCGCGAAGCGAGCCCGGACCAAGACCAAGGCGACGGCAGCTGCCCGGTGACCGATCCGGCGGTGCGCACGGGCCTTCTGGCTGATGCACGACCCTGAGGGCCGCGAGTTCCGCCTCTCCGAACGCATCCGGCCCCGGCCGACGAAACCTGACACGGATGTGTCAGAATGCTGCATGACTGATCTCGACCTGTTCATCGCCGGCCTGCCGAAGGCGGAATTGCACGTCCACCACGTCGGCTCCGCATCGCCGCGCATCGTGGCCGAACTGGCCGCCCGCCACGCGGGCGCCTCCCCGGTGCCCGCCGACCCGGCGCTGCTGGCCGACTACTTCACCTTCACCGACTTCGGGCACTTCATCGAGGTCTACCTCTCTGTCGTCGACCTGATCCGCGACCCGGCCGACGTCTGGACGCTCACCTACGAGGTCGCGCGTGACCTCGCTGCGCAGAACGTGCGCTACGCCGAGCTGACCTTGACCCCCTACTCGTCCATCGCGCGCGGCATCCCCGCCGAGGCATTCTGCGAGGCCGTCGAGGATGCCCGGCAGCGGGCGGCGGCCGACCACGGCGTGCAGCTGCGGTGGTGCTTCGACATCCCGGGCGAGGCCGGCCTGCCCGCGGCGGACGTCACCCTCGACGTCGCGCTGCGGTTGCGCCCCGACGGGCTGGTCAGCTTCGGGCTGGGCGGTCCGGAGCTGGGCGTCGGCCGCGGACAGTTCGCACCGCATTTCGCGGCCGCGCGAGCGGCCGGGCTGCGCAGCGTGCCGCATGCGGGCGAGTCGACGGGGCCCGAAACGATCTGGGACGCGATCACTCATCTGGGCGCCGAACGCATCGGGCACGGCATCGCGGCCGCACGGGATCCGCAACTCATGGCGCACCTGCGTGACCAGCAGATCACCCTCGAGATCTGCCCGACATCGAACGTACGCACCCGCTCGGTGCCGTCGCTGGCCGAGCACCCACTGCCCGCTCTCGTAGCCGCCGGAGTGCCGGTCACGATCAACTCCGACGACCCGCACATGTTCTCGACCACGCTCAACCGCGAGTACGCGGTGGCGGCCGCCCTGCTCGGCCTCGACGAGTCCGGGTTGGCCGACCTGGCCCGCGCCGCAGTCACCGCGTCCTTCCTCGACGAACCAGGTCAGGCCGCGCTGCTGGCCGAGATCGACACCTACGCCCGGACGGCCTGACCAGTCGGCGGGCGCCAGCGGTCAGTCCGGCTGACTACGCTTGGACCTGTGCCCGATCCGTCCACTTACCGGCCCGCGCCGGGCACCATCCCGGTCGGACCGGGGGTGTACCGCTTCCTTGACGCGCGCGCTCGGGTCATCTACGTGGGCAAGGCGAAGAGCCTGCGCCAGCGGCTGAATTCCTACTTCGCCGACGTCTCGGCTCTGCATCCCCGAACCCGGCAGATGGTGACCACGGCGGCCAGCGTCGAGTGGACGGTGGTGCGCACCGAGGTCGAGGCACTGCAGCTCGAGTACACCTGGATCAAGGAGTACGACCCGCGCTTCAACGTCCGCTACCGCGACGACAAGTCCTACCCGTTCCTGGCCGTCACGCTCTACGAGGAGTACCCGCGACTGCAGGTGATGCGCGGTGCGAAGCGCAAGGGGGTGCGTTACTTCGGCCCGTACTCCCACGCGTGGGCGATCCGCGAGACCCTCGACCTGCTGCTGCGGGTGTT
Organism: Pseudonocardiales bacterium; assembly: GCA_025965875.1. Taxonomy (GTDB): domain Bacteria; phylum Actinomycetota; class Actinomycetes; order Mycobacteriales; family Jatrophihabitantaceae; genus QHCC01. The sequence goes on along the minus strand of JAOPWD010000447.1, from coordinate 24,143 downwards.
CCCGGCCCGTACCTGCTCGGCCGGGGTGTTCAAGCGCGCCGGCCAGATCGGCCGGCCGTGCCTGCTCGGCTACATCGGCAAGTGCAGCGCGCCGTGCGTCGGCCGGGTGTCAGCGGAGGCGCATCGACAAATTGTCAACGACTTCTGCGATTTCATGGCCGGCAAGACCGACCTGATGATGAAGCGGCTCGAGCGCAAGATGGCCGAGGCCAGCCAGGGCCTGGAGTTCGAGCTCGCCGCCCGGCTGCGCGACGACCTCGAGGCGCTGCGCCGGGCGATGGAGAAGCAGGCCGTCGTGTTCGGCGACGGCACCGACGCTGATGTCGTCGCCTTCGCCGAGGACGACCTGGAGGCCGCCGTCCAGGTCTTTCACGTCCGCGGCGGCCGGGTGCGCGGCCAGCGTGGCTGGGTCGTCGACAAGCTCGACGAGATGACGATGGGCGATCTGGTCGAGCAGTTCGTGACGCAGTTCTACGGGGCCGAGTCCGAGGGCGCGGCCAGTTCCGGCATTCCGCGCGAGGTGCTGGTGCCCGTCCTGCCCGACGACGCCGAGGCACTGGGCGAATGGCTGTGCGAGCGGCGCGGCTCGCGCGTCCATCTGCGGGTGCCACAGCGCGGCGACAAGAGGGCGTTGCAGCAGACCGTCGCCCGCAATGCAGCCCAGGCGTTGAGCCAGCACAAGCTCAAGCGCGCGTCGGACCTCACCGCCCGCTCGCTGGCGCTGGGCGAACTGCAGGACGCACTGGGCCTCGACGTCGCCCCGCTGCGGATCGAGTCCTTCGACATCAGCCATGTGCAGGGCACGAACGTCGTGGCCAGCATGGTCGTCTTCGAGGACGGGCTGGCCCGCAAGAGCGAGTACCGCCGCTTCGCTATGCGTGAAGGCACCGGCGACACCGACTGGATCGCCGAGGTGGTCCGCAGGCGCTTCGCTCGCTATCTGGACGAGCAGGTGGCCGAAGGCGCGGACGCCGACTCAGATCCGGCCGCCGAGGTCGCCGAGGCCACCGAGCAGGGCCGCCCCGGCATCGACAGTGCCACTGGGCGGGCCCGCAAGTTCGCCTACCCACCCAACCTGCTCGTCGTCGACGGCGGTGCGCCACAGGTGGCCGCCGCGCAGGCCGTCCTCGACGACCTCGGTATCGACGACGTCGCGCTGGTCGGTCTGGCCAAGCGACTCGAGGAGGTCTGGCGACCGGGCGAGGCGTACCCGACGATCCTGCCGCGCGCCTCCGAAGGGCTGTACCTGCTGCAGCGGGTGCGTGACGAGGCGCACCGCTTCGCGATCACGTTCCATCGCGAGAAGCGCTCGAAGGCAATGACCGTCTCCGCCCTCGACGGCATCGCCGGTCTGGGCGAGACGCGACGCAAGGCGTTGCTCGCCTACTTCGGCTCGGTCCGCAAGCTGCGGGCCGCCGATGTCGACGAACTGGTGCAGGTCCGGGGTATCGGCGCAAGCACCGCCGAGGCGATCGTGGCCGCATTCGCCAAGGAATCGCCGGGCGCGCCGGCGGTCAATGTCACGACTGGCGAGATACTCGACGACAACACCGTCGAGCGCGTCCGGGCGGCGTCGGGGGAGGATGTAGCCGACGCGGCGGAGGGATCGACGTGAGTGAGACCGAACCGGCCACCCAGGGCGCCCTGGAAACGGTGATCGTCACGGGCCTGTCCGGGGCGGGCCGCAGCACCGCGGCGAAGTGCTTCGAGGACCTCGGCTACTTCGTCGTCGACAACCTGCCGCCCGAGCTGGTCGCCACGCTGGCCGATCTCGGCAGCCGCAGCCAAGGCGCGGTCACCCGGCTGGCCGTCGTCATGGACGTGCGCAGCCGGGCGTTTTCCTCCGACCTGGTCGGCGTGATCCGGGAGCTGGCCGAACGCGGCCTGAGCCCGCGAGTGCTGTTCCTGGAAGCCCGCGACGACGTGCTCGTGCGCCGGTTCGAGAACGTGCGGCGGGCCCATCCGCTGCAGGGCGACGGCCGCCTCGTCGACGGAATCGCGGCGGAGCGGCAAATGCTCGAAGGGCTGCGCGGCGAGGCTGACCTCGTTCTGGACACCAGCGATCGGTCGGTGCACGAGCTGCGGCACGCGATCGAGTCGGCGTTCACCGGGGGCGGCCCACTCGAGGGCATGCCCGAACTGCGCGCAACGGTCGTCTCGTTCGGGTTCAAGTACGGCTTGCCGGTCGACGCCGATCTCGTCGTCGATGTTCGGTTCCTGCCCAACCCGTTCTGGATCCCCGAACTTCGCGACCTCACCGGACGCGACGACGAGGTGCGTGACTACGTCCTGGGTCAGCAGGATGCCAAGGATTTCCTCGACCGCTACGCCGAAATCCTCGAGATCATCGGTGCCGGTTACACGCGCGAGAGCAAGCGCTACCTCACACTCGCGGTGGGCTGCACCGGCGGCAAGCACCGCTCGGTCGTGATGGCCCAGCAACTCGCTGACCGTCTTACCGCAACGGGTGTGCGCACCACCGTCGTGCACCGGGACCTGGGCCGTGAGTAGACCACCACGGGCCGTCGCACTGGGCGGCGGTCACGGACTGCACGCATCGCTGTCGGCGCTGCGGCTGATCACCACCGACCTCACCGCGGTGGTCACGGTCGCCGACGACGGGGGATCCTCCGGCCGCATCCGACGAGAGCTCAACGTGCTGCCGCCCGGCGACCTGCGGATGGCCCTGGCCGCCCTGGCCGGCAACGAGCCGCACCAGCAGGAGTGGGCCGACGTGCTGCAGCACCGACTCGGTGGCACCGGAGTGCTGGCCGGCCATCCGTTGGGCAACCTGTTGCTGACGGGACTGCTCGAGCGCGGGACCGACCCGGTCGAGTCGCTTGCCTGGCTCGGTGAGCTGCTCGGTTCGGTCGGACGCGTGCTGCCGATGAGCCCGGTGCCGCTCGACCTGGTCGCCGACGCCGACCGCTTCGATCCCGACGATCCCAACCGCACGAGGCAGATCCGCGGCCAGTCGTCCATTGCGGCGACGCCGGGACGGGTCCGCGCCGTTCGACTGCTGCCGCCCGGTGCCCCGGCCTGCGCGACGGCTGTCGACGCGGTGCGCGAGGCGGACGTCGTCGTGCTGGGGCCAGGGTCGTGGTTCACGAGTGTCATCCCGCACCTGCTGCTGCGTGAACTGGGTCGCGCGTTGGCGGCAACGCGCGCGCGGATCGTTGTCACCTTGAACCTCGTACCGCAGGCGGGGGAAACCGATGACTATTCGCCGCAGGACCTGCTGCGGGTACTGCTCGCGCACGCCGAAACGTTCGGCGGCCTGCAGGTCGACACGGTCGTCGCGGACGTCGATGCAGTCCCGGACCTGAAGGAATTGACGGCCTACGCGCGCACGATCGGCGCGAGTCTCGTAGTCTCGAAGCTCGCCGCCGATGACAGCGCGGAGCGGCACGATCCGAAGCGGCTGAGTGAGGCCTTTGCGCAAGCCCTCGCCGAGAGAGCGGTAACCGAAGGGGAACACGCATGGCGATGACGGCAGCGGTCAAGGACGAACTCAGCCGCGTCCCGGTGGCCAAACTGTCCGCTCGCAAATCTGAAATGGCGACGATGTTGCGATTTGCCGGTGCGCTGCACCTGGTCGGCGGGCACATCGTCATCGAAGCCGAGCTCGACACCGGCTCGGTGGCGCGGCGGCTGCGCAAGGAGATCGCCGAGATCTTCGGCTACGGCTCCGAGGTGCACATCGTCGCGGCCGGTGGCCTGCGCAAGGGCAGTCGATATCTCGTCCGGGTGACCAAGGACGGCGAAGGTCTTGCGCGTCAGGCCGGGCTCATCGACCTGCGGGGCCGGCCGATCAAGGGGCTGCCGCACCACGTGGTCGCCGGCGGGCTCGGCGACGCCGAAGCGGCGTGGCGCGGCGCGTTCCTCGCCCACGGATCGCTCACCGAACCTGGCCGGGCCTGCTCACTGGAGATCACCTGCCCGTCGGCCGAGGCAGCGCTGGCGCTCGTCGGCGTCGGGCGTCGACTGGGCATCTCGGCCAAGGCTCGTGAGGTGCGCGGCAGCGACCGGGTCGTGGTGCGTGACGGCGATGCGATCGGGGCGTTGCTCACCAGGATCGGCGCGCACGAATCGGTCATGGCCTGGGAGGAACGCCGGATGCGGCGTGAGGTGCGGGCCACCGCGAACCGTCTCGCCAATTTCGACGACGCCAACCTGCGGCGCTCCGCACGTGCCGCGGTCGCCGCCGGAGCGCGCGTGGAGCGAGCACTGGACATCCTGGCCGACGATGCACCCGAACACCTGTTGCAGGCGGGCCGGCTGCGCCTGGAGCACAAGCAGGCCTCACTCGAGGAACTCGGCGCATTGTCCGACCCGGTGATGACCAAGGACGCCGTAGCCGGGCGCATCCGGCGACTGCTGGCGATGGCCGACAAGCGCGCGGCCGACCAGGGGATCCCCGACACCGAATCGGCCGTCACCCCCGAGATGCTCGCCCCGTAAGGCTCGCTCCCAAGGAGTCCCCGCCCGACGAGTTGATCAACTCGCGTTTGGTGCGCGTCTTCACCGGAATCCGCTCACCAGACGAGAGTTGATCATAGGGTGCTGGGCGACGGCGAAAGCGAGTGGCGCCAGCCGCTACGGTTGTGCTCGGCGCCGATTTCTACCGTTTTAGGAGGCAGATCGGGTGATCGAGGTCCGCGATCTGAGCAAGCGTTACGGCGACAAGCTCGCCGTCGACCAGCTGTCCTTCATCGTCGCGCCCGGAACGGTGACCGGCTTCCTCGGCCCGAACGGTGCCGGCAAGTCCACGACGATGCGGATGATCCTGGGGCTGGACAAGCCGAACAGCGGGACGGCAACGATCGGCGGCCGGCCCTACCGCGAACTGGCCGACCCGCTGCGGACGGTCGGCGCACTGTTGGAATCTCGCGCGGTGCATTCGGGCCGCACCGCGTATAACCACTTGCTCGTGCTGGCGCAAACGCAGGGCCTGCCGCGAAAGCGCGTCGACGAGGTGATCGACCTCATCGGGCTGCGCGAGGCCGCGAACAAACGGGCCGGTGGCTTCTCCCTCGGCATGAGCCAGCGGCTTGGCCTGGCCGCGGCACTGCTGGGTGATCCACAGGTCCTCGTTCTGGACGAGCCGGTCAACGGGCTGGATCCCGAGGGCATCCGCTGGATCCGCAACCTGATGAAGCGGCTGGCCGGCGAAGGCCGCACCGTATTCGTCTCCAGCCACCTGATGAACGAGATGGCGGTCACCGCAGACCATCTGATCGTGATCGGTCGCGGACAGCTGATAGCCGACTGCCCCACCCACGAATTCATCGCGCGTAGCTCGGAAAAGTCGGTACGGGTCGTCGGACCGGACCGGGCGCGGCTCGAGCAGGTGATCAGCGCCGAGGGTGGCCGGGTGAGCTCAGGCGACGACGGCGCGTTGAAGGTCAGCGACCTCGGGGCGCCGCGCATCGGCGAACTCGCCGCGCGGGAGGGCCTGGTGCTGCACGAACTGACGCCGCAGCTCGCCTCGCTGGAGGAGGCATTCATGGAGTTGACCCGCGGCAGCGTCGAGTACGGCGCCCAAGGGGACGGGTCCGCGGACGGGAACGTCATGCCGGCCGGGGCAGAGGCGGGCCCGCGATGACCACAACCGCGTCCCACATCCCCACTGGAGCAGTCGCCGACTCCGGCGGATCAGGCGGCTTCAGCCGGCTCCTGCTCGCCGAATGGACCAAGCTGCGCTCGGTGCGATCCACGATGTGGTCGTTGCTGCTGCTCGCCGTGCTGACCCTCGGCTTCACCGCGCTGTTCACCGCATTGACGGTGTCGCAATGGGACAAGTCGACCCGTTCGCAGCAACTCCAGATCATCAACGACCCGGTCGGGATGATCCTGGGCGGGGGGTTCCAGCTCAGCCAGCTCGCCATCTGCGTGCTCGGCGTGATGGTGATGGCCAGCGAGTACTCCACCGGCATGATCCGCTCCAGCCTGCTCGCCGTGCCGAAGCGGATCCCGATGCTGCTGGCCAAGAGCGTGGTCTTCGTCGCGGTGGTGTTCGTCGTCGGAGAGCTGGTCGCGTTCGCGACGTTCTTCATCGGCGCGCCGATCCTGCACAGCAAGGCGCCAGTCGCGCTGGGCGACCCCGGGGTGCTGCGCGCCATCATCGGTGCCGGGCTCTATCTGGCCATGCTCGGCCTGTTCGCGCTCTCCGTCGGTGCCATCGTGCGGCACGTCGCGGCCGCGATCACCGGGATCATCGGCTTCGTGCTAGTCCTGGCCCCGCTGGCACAACTTCTGCCGGGCAGCCTCGGCGACCACATCCACGCCTACCTGCCAACGGAAGCCGGCCGGCTCATCGCCCAATCACGGCAGGGGCCGAACGACCTGCTCACCCCGTGGCAAGGCTTCGGGGTATTCGCCATCTGGACCGTGGCCCTGCTCGCCGTTGCGGCCTACCTCCTGAACCGCAGGGACGCCTAGCCTCTTTCACGCAGTGGACCACCAGATAGGGTCGGTACATGCGCGCCCGCAGCGTCGCGGGCCGCTCCAAGCTCGTAACCGCCGTCAAGGAGTCGTCGCAGTGACTGTTCGTGTGGGCATCAATGGCTTCGGCCGCATCGGCCGCAACTTCTTTCGTGCGATCACCAAATCGGGCGCAGACATCGAGCTCGTCGCCGCCAACGATCTCGGCGACGTCGCGACGATGGCCCACTTGCTCAAGTACGACAGCGTTCTCGGCCGCTTCGGCCAGCCGATCAGCGTGACCAGCGACGGAATCAAGGTCGGCGATCGCACCATCAAGATCCTGGCCGAGCGAGACCCGGCGAATCTGCCTTGGGCTGACTTGGGCGTCGACGTCGTCATCGAGTCGACGGGCTTTTTCACCAAGGCGGCCGACGCCCGCAAGCACGTCGACTCCGGCGGCGCGAAGAAGGTCATCATCTCCGCACCGGCCTCGGGCGAGGACGTCACGATCGTGATGGGCGTCAACGACGGCGACTACGACCCCGCCAAGCACACGATCATCTCCAACGCCTCATGCACGACGAACTGCCTCGGTCCGCTGGTCAAGGTTCTCGACGACACGTTCGGCGTCGAGCGCGGCCTCATGACGACGGTCCACGCCTACACGCAGGACCAGAACCTGCAGGACGCCCCCCACCCGGACCTGCGCCGGGCGCGTGCCGCGGCCATCAACATCGTCCCCACCTCCACCGGTGCGGCGAAGGCGATCGGCCTGGTCCTGCCCGGCCTCAAGGGCAAGCTCGACGGCTTCGCGCTGCGCGTTCCGGTGCCGACGGGCTCGGCGACCGACCTGACCGTGACACTGGGGCGCGAAACCAGTGTCGACGAGGTGAACGCCGCCTACAAGGCCGCCGCGGACGGTCCACTCAAGGGCATCCTCGTCTACACCGAAGACCCGATCGTGTCCTCCGACATCGTCACCGACCCGGCGTCGTGCATCTTTGACTCCGGACTCACCAAGGTGATCGGTGACCAGGTCAAGGTGGTCGGCTGGTACGACAACGAGTGGGGCTACTCGAATCGCCTCATCGACGTGACCATGCTCGTCGGCTCAACGCTGTAGGGCTCGCGGTGCGCACGCTCGACGGTCTCATCAAGCACGGTGTGCAGGGGCGACGGATCCTCGTCCGCAGCGACCTGAACGTCCCGCTCAGCAAGGACGGAAAGCGCGCTGTCACGGACGACGGCCGGATCCGGGCTTCGCTGCCGACGCTGACCAAGCTGCTCGACCACGGTGCGCGCGTGATCGTCACTGCCCACCTGGGCCGTCCCGCGGGCGAGCCGGATCCCGCGTACTCCCTCGGCCCCGTCGCCGACCGCCTCGCTCAGTTGCTCGGCCGTCCCGTCGAGTTCGCGCTCGACACCGTCGGCGTGAGCGCGCGCCTGCTCGCGGACGGCCTGCAGGACGGCGAGGTGCTACTGCTCGAGAACGTCCGGTTCAACGCGGGCGAGACGAGCAAGGACGACGCCGAGCGGCGTGAGTTCGGCCGGTGCCTGGCGTTGCTGACCGGCGGCGAGGACGACGGTGGCGCGTTTGTCGAAGACGCGTTCGGTGCGGTGCACCGCAAGCACGCCTCCGTGTATGACGTCGCCACGTTGCTGCCGCACTACTGCGGTGACCTGGTGCGCGACGAGTTGGAGGTCCTGCGCGAACTGACCGGCGAACCCAAGCGGCCCTACGTCGTCGTGCTCGGCGGATCCAAGGTCAGCGACAAGCTGGCCGTGATCGAGTCGCTGCTGCCGAAGGTCGACAAGCTGCTCGTCGGCGGCGGGATGTGCTTCACCTTCCTCGCCGCACAGGGTCACGAGGTCGGCGAATCGCTGCTCGAAGCCGACCAGATCGACGCCTGCCGCGAGCTCCTGGGCGCGAAGTCGAGTGACGGCACGACCAAGATCGTGCTGCCGTCCGACATCGTGGTGGCGGCGGAGGTAAGCGACGACGTGCCCAGTCAGGTGGTCCCGGCCGATGCGATTCCGGCCGACATGGTGGGGCTGGACATCGGCCCGGACACGGTGCAGGCGTTCGCGGCCGAACTCGGCTCGGCACGGACGGTCTTCTGGAACGGCCCCATGGGTGTCTTCGAGGTAGCCCAGTTCGCCGCGGGGACGAAGGGAGTCGCCGAGGCGGTTGCGGCCGTCGACGGCCTCTCCGTCGTCGGAGGCGGCGACTCAGCCGCCGCCGTGCGGGCCCTGGGCCTGGACGTCAACGCGTTCGGCCACATCTCCACTGGCGGCGGTGCGTCGCTGGAATTCCTCGAGGGCAAGACGCTGCCCGGCGTCGCCGTCCTGGAAGAGGCCTGAGTGGCCGCCGTCACCCGCACGCCGCTCATCGCCGGCAACTGGAAGATGAACCTGAACCACCTCGAGGCCATCGCACTCACCCAGAAGATCGCGTTCAGCCTCAACGAGGAACAGCTCACCGCGGTCGAGGCCGTCGTGCTGCCCCCGTTCGTCGACATACGCAGCGTCCAGACGTTGGTCGACGGCGACCGCCTGCTGCTCAAGTACGGCGCGCAGGACCTCTCGCCCCACGACTCCGGCGCCTTCACCGGCGACATCAGCGGGCCGATGCTGGCCAAACTCGGCTGCAGCTACGTCCTTGCCGGCCACTCCGAGCGTCGCCAGTACCACTGCGAGGACGACGCCGTGGTCAACGCCAAGGTCACCGCCGCCTTCCGCAACGGCCTGACGCCGATCCTCTGCGTCGGGGAGACCCTCGACGTCCGTGCGGCCGGCGAGCAGATCGCGCACGTCACTGGGCAACTCGACGGCGGCTTGGCCGGCGTCCCGGCCGAGCAGGCCCAGACGCTCGTTGTCGCCTACGAGCCGGTGTGGGCGATCGGCACCGGCAAGGTGGCCACGCCTGCCGACGCCCAGGAGGTGTGTGCGGCGATCCGCGAGCGGCTGGGCGTGCTGTACACCCCGGATCTCGCGGCAGGCGTGCGCATCCTGTACGGCGGATCGGTCAAAGCGAGCAACGCGGCCGAGATCCTGAGTCCCCCTGACGTGGACGGCGCACTGGTCGGCGGGGCGAGCCTGGACGGGGCCGAATTCGCTGCGATTTGCCTGGCCGCACGCAAACCGGCCGACATTGGCTGAACGCCAGGTATCCTTGTCCAGCAACGCCAACCGATCTCCAACCGAACGCAACTGAGGCCAGCCAAGATGATCTTTACCCTGTCCCTTGTCCTCATCGTCACGAGCTTGCTTCTCGTGGTGCTGGTGCTTCTGCACAGAGGCAAGGGCGGTGGGTTGTCGTCTATGCTCGGCGGCTCGTTCTACTCGAACTTGTCCGGCTCGTCGGTCGTGGAACGCAACCTCGACCGGTTAACGGTGATCGCCGGCCTGGTATGGGCGATCTGCATCATCGGGCTCGGACTGCTGTACAAGAACACCGGCTGACCCGAGCCGATAGCGCAAGAGACTAAAGAGAGTCGGAGAACAAACGTGGCTGGTGGCAGTGCCATTCGTGGCAGCCGAGTCGGTGCTGGACCGATGGGCGAAAAGGAGCGCGGCGAGGCTGCGCCCCGGCAACGCGTCTCGTTCTTTTGCGCCAATGGGCACGAGGTGCGGCCGGCGTTCGCCGTCGACGCCGCCCTGCCCGACACCTGGGACTGTCCCAAGTGCGGGTTCCCCGCTGGTCGGGAATCGGAGGCGCCACCCAACGCGCCCCGCAACGAGCCGTACAAAACTCACCTTGCCTACGTGAAGGAGCGCCGCTCCGACGAGGACGGCGCCGCGATCCTGGAAGAGGCACTGCAGCGGCTCAAGGCCCGCCGCGGCGAGTCCTAGCGGTTCGGTGGCAGCTTGGCCGCAGCGGCCGGGTCGATGAGCCAGCGCGTGCGGGACCGCCCGCGCGGGCCTGCGGCCGGCACCGTGACTCGGTCGGCGCCGCTGAGGGCCATGGCCACGGCGTCCGCCTTGCCCTCACCCGACGCCACGAACCACACCTCGTCCGCGGCGTCGAGGGTGCGGAAGGTGAAGGACAACCGCGTGGGCGGCGGCTTGGGCGCATCGCGAACGGCGATCACGGCAGCGTCTTGCTCGTATACGCCGGGGTGTCCCGGGAACAACGAGGCGCAATGGCCGTCGGGCCCGACGCCGAGCAGCACGACGTCGAAGTGCGGGACGTCGTCTTGACCCTGGTCCGGTGGGACGGCCGCGGCGAGTGCCTCGGCATAGAACTCGGCCGCCGCCTCGACATCGTCGCCGAAGTCGGAGTCCGCGGCCGGCATCCGGTGCACCAGCGCCGGGTCGAGTGGCAGCGCGTCGAGACCCGCGGCAAACGCGGCCTTGTCGTTTCGCTCGTCGGAGTCCGACGCGACATAGCGTTCGTCTGCCCACCAGACGTGCACGCGCGGCCAGTCGAGGTCGTCACGGCCCGGCAGGTCGCGCAGGGCGCGCAGCGTCTGCTCCAGGATCCCGCCGCCGGTCAGGACGAGGTGCGCCTCCGGGCGCACGGACAGCGCCGAGGACAGGGTGGCCACCAGTCGCCGGGCGGTGTTCTCGGCGAGAACGTCGGCCGACGCTTCGACGACGATCTCGGGCGGTGCGGTCGCTCCGGGCGCCACTACCAGGCCGCCGATGCGGGGTCGTCGGCCAGCGCCGGGTCGTTCCACACATGCGTACGCTGCACGAGGCGTTCCTCGAGGTCCGGCACACCGCACACGGTCCCGAGTGCATTGGCGTAGATCTCGTCGGCGTCCAGGTGGCGCAACTCCTCGGCGAGCAACTCACCCAGCGTCCGCTCGGGGAACGGCGCGATCGAGTCCTGTTGGCCCTCGCGCCGCAGCACCAACCGCGAACCGTCGCGGAACGCTTTGATGCTCGGCACGCTCTCAAAACCGATCGTGGCCGATTCGATCGCAGCGCCGGGCACCTTGTTGACCGGGACGTAGCAGCCCAGGGCCCACGACAGCCAGCCGGCGAGCAGCAGGGCCGACGGGTCGGTGTCGTCGCCATCGATACTGGCCGAGACGGCCGGTGCGTCGGCACTGTCGTACGCAGACGCCAGCGCCGCCCGCCAGCCGGTGACTCTGGTCCAGGCCAGGTCGGTGTCACCTGCGGCATAGTCATTGGCGCGCTTGGTGAGAGCTGCCACCGGGTCCGACGTACGGGACACATCGGTGATGCGTCGCTCGGCGAAGACCCCGAGCGGGTCGTAGGCAATCCGGTCGGGTGGCGTGCCGTGCCACCAGGTGACTACGGGCGCATCGGGCGCGAGCAGCGGCAGCGTCACTGACTCGGCGTGCAGCGCGAGGCGCCCATGCATCCGCAGGATCACGGCCTCGCCCGGGCCGAGCCGCCCGCCCATCAATACCTCGGCATCCAGCCGCGGCACCGGGGCGTCGATCTGCCTGCGGATCACCATCAGCATTCGCATCGGGTGCTTGCTGGCGGCGATCGTCGCCGCCTCCTCGCCGGCGGCGACGTCCTTCTCGTTCACGACGATGACGAGGGTCAGCGCGTTACCGCTCGTCACCGCTCCACCCGAGCGCCGCTCGGCAGCAAGCGCGCGAACCACCGCAGCCCCGGTCGTGTCCCACAGCGTTGTCACGGCCGCCTCCAGACCCGGCCGTCGCGCGCGAGCATCTCGTCGGCCTCCTTGGGGCCCCACTCGCCAGCGCGGTAGAGGTAGGGCTCCTGCCCGGCCCAGAAGTCCTCCAGCGGGTCGATGACCCGCCACGACGCCTCGACCTCGTCGTTGCGCGGGAACAGCGTGGCGTCGCCGATGAGCACGTCCAGGATGAGCCGTTCGTAGGCCTCGGGGGAAGCTTCGGTGAAGGCCTCGCCGTAGAGGAAGTCCATTGCGACATCGCGGACCTCCATCGCGGTGCCCGGAACCTTCGAGCCAAACTTCAGCGTCACGCCCTCGTCGGGCTGGACCCGGATGACGAGCTGGTTGTGGCCGAGTTCCTCGGTATCGGTCCGGCTGAACGGCAGGTGCGGTGCCTTCTTGAACAGCACGCCGATCTCGGTGACCCGGCGGGGCAGGCGCTTGCCGGTGCGGATGTAGAACGGCACACCGGCCCAGCGGCGGGTCTCGATGCCCAACCGCACCGCAACATAGGTCTCGGTCTTGGAGTCGGGCTTGATGTCTTTCTCGGCGCGGTAGCCGACACTGCGCTCGCCGGCCAGCCAACCCTGGTCGTACTGGCCCCGGATCGCGTACTCAGCCAGGTTGTCGGGCAGCGAGATCGCCCGCAGCACCTTGATCTTCTCGGTGCGGATCGCTTCGGGGGAGAACTCGACCGGCTCCTCCATGGCGGTGAGCGCCAGCAGTTGAAGCAGGTGGTTCTGCAGCACATCACGCGCCGCCCCGGTGGCGTCGTAGAAGGCGGCGCGGCCGCCGATGCCACCGTCCTCGGCCATGGTGAACTGCACCGAGTCGACGTAGTTGGAGTTCCAGACCGGCTCGAACAGCTGGTTGGCGAACCGCAAGGCCATGATGTTCTGGACGGTTTCCTTGCCCAGGTAGTGGTCGATGCGGAAAACGTCCTGTGGGGTGAAGACCTTGTCGACGAGGCGGTTGAGCTCCAGCGCGCTCTCGAGGTCGTGCCCGAACGGCTTCTCGACCACCACCCGCCGCCAGCCGCCGCTCTGCTTGTTGCTGGCCATCCCGGTGCGCTCCATCTGCTCGAGCACCACCGGGAACATGCTCGGCGGGATGGACAGGTAGAACGCCGCGTTGCCCTTGATGCCGTGACTGGCGCGCAGCTCGTCGAGCGTCTCGCACAGCGTGTCGAACGCCTCGTTGTCGTCGAACGAACCGGGGACGAACTTGATGTTGCCGGCCAGCCGCTTCCAAACCTCCTCGTTCCAGGCCGTCCGCGCATACTCCTGCGCCGATTTGCGGGCCAGGTCCTCGAATTCGCCGTCGCCCCAGTCGCGGCGGGCGAAGCCGAGCAGCACGAAGTCCGGCGGCAGGAGCCCACGGTTGGCCAGGTCGTAGATCCCTGGCAGCAGCTTCTTGCGGGCCAGGTCGCCGGTGACTCCGAAGACGACAAGTGCGCACGGCTCCGGCACGCGCGGCAGGCGACGGTCGCGCGGGTCGCGCAGCGGGTTGCCGGACACGCTCACCGGTGCTCCGACCGGCGACGTGGCCGGCGTAGACCCCGGCGTCTTGGGCGGCGGATCGCCCTGCAGCGCCGTGGCGGCCGGCTCGGTCATGACGCAGCCGCCTCCAGTTGCTCTCGGACGCTCTCGGCCAGCTGCGCGTAGGAGTCCTCGAACTTCTGCACGCCCTCGACCTCGAGGACCTCGATCACGTCGTCGTAGCCGATGCCCAGCGCGTTGAGGTCGTCGATCACCTTGCGCGAGTCGTCGTAGGTGCCATGGATCGTGTCGCCGCGGATCGTGCCGTGGTCGGCAACGGCGTCGAGTGTGGCTTCCGGCATGGTGTTGACGGTGTTGGGCGCCACGAGTTCGACGACGTACATCGTGTCGTCGTACGTCGGATCCTTGACGCCCGTGGAGGCCCACAGCGGTCGCTGCTTGTGCGCGCCCGCGGCCTCGAGCGGGGCCCACCGGTCGGAGGAGAACACCTTCTCGTAACGCTCGTAGGCCAGTCGCGCGTTGGCGATACCGGCCTTGCCGCGCAGCGCCTTGGCCTCGTCGCTGCCGATCTTGTCGAGGCGCTTGTCGATCTCGGTGTCGACCCGCGAGACGAAGAACGAGGCAACCGAGCGGATCGTCGACAGGTCGATGCCGGCCTCCTTCGCCTGCTCGAGGCCGGTGAGGTAGGCGTCCATCACACCGTCGTAGCGGTCGAGGCCGAAGATCAGCGTGACGTTGACGCTGACCCCCGCGGCAGTGGCAGCCGTGATCGACGGCAGTCCTTCGAGGGTGGCCGGGATCTTGATCAGGACGTTGGGGCGGTCGACGAGCCAGTGCAAGCCCTTGGCTTCGGCGGTGGTCCGCGTCGAGTCGTGTGCGATCCGCGGGTCGACCTCGATGGAGACCCGCCCGTCCTTGCCGTCGGTCAGTTCGTAGATCGGGCGCAACACGTCGCAGGCCCAGCGGATGTCGTAGGCCATCAGGTAGCGGACGGCGCCGTCGATCGCCACCTTGCGCGCGGCCAGCTCGCGCACCTGCTCGTCGTAGGCAGTGCCCTTCTCCAATGCCTTCTGAAAGATCGTCGGATTGCTGGTGACGCCGACGACGTGCTTGCGTTCGACGAGGTCCTTCAGGTTCCCGCTCTGCAGCCGCTCTCGGCTGATGTCGTCGAGCCAGATGGAGACATCCTGCGCGGACAGGTCGGCAAGTGGGTCACTCATGGCGGATCTCCTTCAGTTGCCGGTGGTCGCGCCGCGGATCTGGCCGGCGCGCTCGAGTGCGGAATGGGCCGCGGCAACGACGCGGTCGGGGGTGAAGCCGAACTGCTCGAACAGGATGGAGCCCTCGGCGCTGGCGCCGAAGTGCTCGATGCTGATGATTTCGCCTGCGTCGCCGACCATCTCGCGCCAGCCCTGGCTGATCGCGGCCTCGACACTGACGCGTGCCTTGATATCCGGCGGCAGCACCTGCTGGCGGTATGCCGGGGTCTGCGCGTTGAACCATTCGACGCACGGCATCGACACCACGCGGGTGGGCCAGCCCTCTGCCTCGAGCCGCTCGCGGGCGGTGAGCGCCAGCGACACCTCGGAGCCCGTCGCGATGATGATCAGCTGCGGCAGCCCGGCCGACGCCTCCTCGAGGACGTAGCCACCCTTGGCCGCGTCGACGACCTTGGCCGGGTCGAGCACCGGCAGGTTCTGCCGCGACAGGGCCAGTCCGACCGGTCGATCAGTGTGTTCGAGAGTCGCCTGCCAGCAGACCGCGGTCTCGTTCGCGTCGGCCGGACGGACCATGTCCAGGCCCGGGATCGCCCGCAGCGCGGCGAGGTGCTCGATCGGCTGGTGCGTGGGACCGTCGCCACCGAGGCCGATCGAGTCGTGGGTCCAGACATAGATCGTCGGCAGCTTCATCAGCGCGGCGAGCCGCACCGGCGGGCGCATGTAGTCGCTGAACACCAGGAACGTGCCGCCGTACACACGGGTGCCGCCGTGCAGTGTGATGCCGTTCATGACCGAGCCCATGGCGTGCTCGCGGATGCCGAAGTGCAGCGTGCGCCCGTACGGGCCGCCGGGCCACGACTTGGTCTGGAACTCGGCCGGGGTGAAGCTGGGCTCGCCCTCCATCGTGGTGTTGTTGCTCTCGGCCAGGTCGGCCGAGCCGCCCCACAGTTCGGGCAGGACGGCGGCCAGCGCAGTCAGCACCTTGCCGGACGCCGCCCGGGTGGAGATGGCGTTGGGCTTGCCGTCCTTTTCGGTCGGGAACGTGGGCAGCTTGCTGGCCCAGCCGTCGGGCAGTTGGCGGCGGATCATCCGCTCGAGCAGCGCAGCCCGATCGGCGTTGTCCGCCGCCCACTTGTCGAAGCTCTGCTCCCACTCGGCGTGCGCGACCCGGCCCCGCTCGACGACCTGGCGGGTGTGCGCGAGCACCTCGGGGTCGACGGCGAAATGCGCGTCCGGGTCGAAACCCAGGATCTCCTTCGTCTTGCGGATCTCATCCTCGCCCAGGGCGGAGCCGTGCGCGGCACCGGTGTTCTGCTTCGTGGGCGCGGGCCAGCCGATGATCGTGCGCACCGCGATGAACGACGGCTTGTCGGTGACGGCCTGGGCCTTCTTGATCGCGGCTTCGAGAGCGACGACATCCTCGCCGGAGTCGACCCGCTGGGTGTGCCAACCGTAGGCGTCGTAGCGCTTGACGACGTCCTCGCTGAACGCGATCGCAGTGTCGTCCTCGATGGAGATGTGGTTGTCGTCGTAGAAGAGGATGAGGTTGCCGAGCTGCTGGTGGCCGGCCAACGAGGACGCCTCGCTCGAGACGCCCTCTTCCATGTCGCCGTCGCCGGCGATCACGTAAATGTGGTGGTCGAAGGGCGATTCGCCCGGCGCGGCGTCCGGGTCGAGCAGGCCGCGCTCGCGCCGTGCCGCCATCGCCATGCCGACCGCGTTCCCAACGCCCTGGCCGAGCGGGCCGGTCGTGACCTCGATGCCGGCGGTGTGCCCGTGCTCGGGGTGGCCGGGCGTCAGGGACCCCCAGGTGCGCAAGGCCTCGAGGTCGGAGAGCTCGAGCCCGTAGCCGGACAGGAACAACTGGATGTACTGGGTCAGCGAGGCGTGTCCGTTGGACAGGACGAAGCGGTCGCGGCCGATCCAGCTGGGTTCGGTGGGGTCGTGGCGCATGACGCGCTGGTAGAGCAGGTAGGCCAAGGGCGCGAGGCTCATCGCCGTGCCCGGGTGGCCGTTGCCGACCTTCTGGACGGCGTCAGCGGCCAGCAACCGAGCCGTGTCCACGGTCTTGGTATCGAGGTCGGTCCACCACTTCGGATGCGTGGTGACGACGCCCTGCTGGCTGGCCTTGTCGGAGTCGGTCACGGCCGATCGTGTCCCTTCGAGGTGGGGTGGCACACGCGGTACCGCCTACCCGTCAAGCGTAGCCACATCACGCAGTGCCAGACCGATCACGTCGGCCGGGACTGAGTTCCGGGCCGCCGGAGACGACAGATACCCTCAACTCGTGACGCAGACCCCGGTTGCGCCCGTGTCAGCGGGCCCGCACGAGGTACTCCCGTCGGCCACGCCGGACCCGCCCAAAGTGCGCCCCGCGCGGCCGAAGCGCCGCCGCTCCACGCTCAAGTCCTACATCGCGCTCACCAAGCCGCGCATCATCGAGCTGCTGCTCGTGACGACCCTGCCCGCGATGATTCTCGCCGCGGGTGGCCTGCCCGGCTGGTCCGTCGTCGTGGCCACGATGCTCGGCGGAACGCTCGCTGCCGGCAGTGCCAATGCGTTGAACTGCTACGTCGACCGTGACATCGACGCCCTGATGCGACGCACCGGGCATCGACCTCTGGCGCGGCACGACGTGTCGCCGACGGGGGCGCTCGTCTTCGGCCTGGCGCTCGGCGTCATCGCGGTGCTGTTGATGGGTCTGGCGACGAACTGGCTGGCGGCCGGGCTCACTGCGGTAGCGATCAGTTTCTACGTCATCGTCTACACGATGCTGCTCAAGCGGCGCACGGCCCAGAACATCGTCTGGGGCGGCGCGGCGGGCTGCATGCCAGTGCTGATCGGCTGGTCGGCCGTCACGCATTCGTTGGCCTGGGCGCCGCTGGTGCTCTTCGGCATCGTGTTCTTCTGGACGCCGCCACACTTCTGGGCGCTCGCCATCCGCTACCGCGAGGACTACTCGCGGGCGGGCGTGCCGATGCTGCCGGTCGTCGCCGCGCCGATGCGGGTTGCGCGCGAGATTGTCATCTATGCCTGGCTCACCGTCGCGGCCTCGCTCGCACTCTGGCCACTCGCCACCGGCTGGGTCTACGGGGTGCTTGCGTCGGCGGCCGGCGTGGTGCTGCTCGTCGGCGCCCACCGGTTGCTGCAGCGCACCCGTCGCGGCGAGAATGCCAAGCCGATGCAGCTGTTCCACCTCTCGAACAGCTACCTGGCCTTCGTGTTCGTCGCGATCGCCGTCGACACGTTCGTGCGCTGACGCCGGCGGTCAGCCCGCCGGGATGGCGATCGGGATCTTGACGGGCGTGCGAATGCCGAACCGATAGCTGCCGGCGCTGCCCTGGAAGGTCTGCAGCACCGAGCCGGAGAGCGTCAACGCCCCGGTCGTGACGTTGCCCGGGACCTCGAAGACGTTGAAGATCCGGCCCGCTACCGGAGATATGTTGCGAGCGTGCACGGGTGCGCCGCCGGTGGGCGTGAACGTGAGCAGTCCGGCCGGGAAGCCGAACGTGCCCTTGTCGTGCGCGCCGACATACGTCATCGCCACGTGCATGATCGCCTTGCTGTGGCTGCTCGCGGTGACCGACTTCGACTGGTCGGTGTTGCGGTAGGAGATGTCGGCGAGCCGGAACGTCACGGTGGCGTTCTCGCTCGTACCTGACGTGTTGTCGGCGAAGACGACGGACGGGGCGAACGTGAACACAGCCTTCGTGGTCGTGGCCCGGGCGGTGTCGCGGTTCTTGCGGGCCAGCACCACGACGTTGCCCGTCCCCGGCTTCCCGTCCAGCAACGAGATGGACTGTTTCAGCCCCTTGTCGTCGAGGACCAGGTCGACACTCCTCGCGCCGGTCGAGACGGCGACGACGACATACTGGCCGCTGCTGGCATGGGGGACATCGCGGGCCGTGCCACCGTCGACCGACACGGTGGCCGACGACGTCAGGTCAGTGCTCACCAGGTCGTTGCCCGGAGCGCCAGTCGCCGCGAACGCGATCAGCTTCTGCCCCGAGGGCGCCGAGCGAGCCTCGTCGTCCTTGCCGTAGCGGGTGACCGGGCCCAGGTTCGTCAGCGCGATTCCGCCGGACCAGGAGCCGATCACTGCGCCCTTGGGCGCCGCGGGGACCGTGGTGGACCCGAGGTCGGCAGCGGCGATCGAATCCGCGGCGGCCGCCGGGGGAGCGGGCGCCTTCAGCCCGCCCGCCCCGGAGGGGGCCTTCTTGCCGTCGGGACGCTGCAGCTTGACGTCGTCAGCGGCGACCGGGACGTCGGTCAGCGGACTGGTGGCCGCGGTCAGCGTCGCTGGTGTGTCGGTGCCCGACCTGGTGAGCGCGAACTTCAGGTATTCGTTGGCGGGATCGCCGTCGACGAACAGCACCGGGCCGCAGCGCAGGTTGGTGTCGACGTCGGTCTTCTTGGCGCCGCTGGGTTGGGTCTTGAGGACAGCGTAGTAACAGCGCGTGTTGTCGCCCTTTGCGCCGTGGCGGTTGGTGACGACGGAATCGAGGCTCTGTTCCGCCGACTTCAACACGCCGGAGGCGTCCTTGATCTTGGCGCCCTGGTACGTGAGCTTCGGCGCATTGTCGCCGCCGAAGAAGACGAAATAGCCGCCGGTGAGCAGCCCGGCGACGAGGACCGCAACCAGGCCGATGATCAATGGCCGGTTGCGTCGGCCGCCGGCGGGCGGCGGGTACTGCGGCGGGTAGCCGCCCACGTTCGGGGGTTGCTGCCAGGCCGGCGCGGGGGCGGGTTGCCACGCCTGTGCGGCCGGCTCACCCCAGGTCGGCTGGGCAGGTACGACGGGCAGCGCCGCGGTCGGCTCGGCCTCCCAGATCGGCTGGGTGTGCTGGGGCGGCTGCGTTGGTTGGGCCGGTGTGACGGGCAGGGCGGCGGTTGGCTCGGGCTGCCAGGCGTGCTGGGGCGACTGGGCCGGCTCGGCCCGCTGGGGCGCGGTCGGCTCGGGCGCCCAGATTGGCCAGGCCTGCTCGGCCGGCTGGGGCGGTGCGACAGGCGCGGCAGCGGCGGGTGCGACGGGGCGCTGGTGTTCGGTCCACGCCTGGCCGTCGTAGTACCGCAGCATGTTCGGATCCTGCGGGTCGGCAAACCAGCCGGCTGGGTACATGGACGACTCCTGTGCATTCGCGATGCGGTCTCTGGCGCGGGTGACATCGTCGCATGCTTACGATCAATGGATGACTGTGGTCCTGACAACGTGCGCCGAGTTGCCGGACGGTGACGAGGACGGCGATTCGCTGGTCGCCTCGCTCGCCGCGCGCGGGGTGACGGCTCGGTGGCAGGTGTGGAACGACCCGGCCGCCTCGTGGGGGGACGAACTCGTCGTGGTCCGGTCAACCTGGGACTACACGCGCGACCGCGACGCGTTCGTGGACTGGGCGCACTCCGTGCCGCGGCTGGCGAATCCGGCCGACGTGATCGCGTGGAACTCCGACAAGACCTACCTGCATGACCTCGCCGACGCTGGCGTCCCCGTCGTGCCGACGACGTTCGTCGCGCCGGGCGAGACCGCGCCGTTGCCGGTATCCGGTGAATTCGTGCTCAAGCCGTCGATCGGCGCCGGATCAAGGGGCGCGGGACGATTTGCCGACGACGCCGTCGTGGCGGCGCAGGCGCACATGGCGACCCTGCACGACGCAGGGCGGATCGTGCTCATCCAGCCCTACGTGGCCGACGTCGACACCGCCGGAGAAACCGCGCTGATCTATCTCGACGGCCGGTTCAGCCACGCGATCCGCAAGGGCGCGATGCTCCCGCCGGAGATGACGAACTCCCTCCACGAGCTCTCCGCAGACACGCTCTACGTGTTCGAACAGGTGCAGGCTCGCGAAGCGTCTCCGGCCGAGCTTGCGGTGGGCGAGCAGGTCATCGCCGTGCTGCGCGACCGTCTCGGTGCCGATCTGTTGTATGCCCGCGTCGACCTGCTGCCGACGCCGGCCGGTCCGGTCCTCATCGAGCTCGAGATCACCGAGCCGTCGCTGTTCCTGAGCTTCGACGACGACGCGACTGACCGATTCGCCGACGCGATCACCGCACGGGTCTCGGCATGACGATTCCCATGCCGATGCCGGCCCGTGAGCGCCTGCGCGCGCTGCGCCGGATGAAGGCCATCGCCGCGGGTCTGCTCGTCGCGGCCGCGATCGTTTACGTGTTGTGCCGGACCCTCACCGACGGACACGGCGTGTGGGGCTACGTCCAGGCGGCGGCCGAGGCGTCGATGGTCGGCGGCTTGGCCGACTGGTTCGCGGTCACCGCCCTGTTCCGCCATCCCCTGGGGCTGCCGATCCCGCACACCGCGATCATCCCGCGCAAGAAGGACGAGATCGGCGAAGGCCTGGCCGGCTTCGTGAGCGAGCACTTCCTCACTCCGTCGATCGTGGGGGAGCGGGTCGCGGCGGCGCGGGTACCCCAGCGACTCGGGGAGTGGCTGGCCGATCCGGACCACGCCCGCCAGGTCGCCGACGAGCTAGCCGGTGCGGTCGGCGGGATGGCCTCGATCCTGCACGACGACGAGTTGCGCAATGCGGTCGCCAGCTTCGCCGACAAGCGGCTGCGCGAGTTACAGGTGTCGCCGCACCTGGCTCGCCTGCTCGACGCGGTGTGCGACTCAGGCCAGCACCAGGCGGCGCTGACCGCCGCACTGAAAGGCCTGATGCGCTTCCTGGACGAGAACCGGGCCGTGTTCCGCAAGCGGCTGGCCGACGAGTCGCCCGAGTGGGTGCCCGAATGGGTCGACGACCGGGTGTTCGCCAGGGGCTTCACCGCGCTGCAGTCGTTCCTCGCCGACGTCGCCCAGGACGAGTCGCACGAGCTGCGCAAAACATTCGACACGCAGCTGCGGGCCTTCGCCGAACGGCTGCGCAGCGACCCGGCCCAGGCCGAGAAGATCGAGCGGGCGAAGCTACAACTACTCGACCGGCCCGATGTGCGTGAATGGCTCAACACGTTGTGGACGAATCTGAAGAAGCTGATCGTCGACGGCGCGGCCGACCCCAATTCCGACCTACGCCGCTCGGTCCAGTCGCTGACGATTCGCGCGGGACAGGCGTTGCGCGACGACGCCGAGCTTGGCGCGAAGATCGACGACCTGCTCCAGCGGATCACCACCTACGTCGTGACGCACTACGCCGACGACATCGCCCAGGTCATCTCAGCGACCGTCGAGCGCTGGGACGCGGAGGAGACGAGCCGGCGCCTGGAACTCCAGGTCGGTCGCGACCTCCAGTTCATCCGCATCAACGGCACGGTGGTGGGTTCGCTGGCCGGCCTGGCGATCTACGCGATCAGCCAACTGCTCTAGCGTCGCGTGTCCGAGGCATGTTCACCATTCGCGCAGCCGGCTGAGCCCGGCGGCTCAGACTTTCAGGGTGGCGAGACGGCGTTGCAGCTGGGCCCGTTCGGCCGGGGATTCGGTCAGCGCAAGCGCTTCGCGGTAGCGGGACACGGCCTCGGTGATCCTGCCGCTGCGAAGCAGGAGGTCTGCCTGCGCGGCCGGCAACAACCGGAAGCCGCGCAATGTCGGGGTAAGGGTGTCCAGTACGGCCAACCCGACGTCCGGCCCGTCGCGCATCCCGACGGCAATGGCCCGATTGAGCGCGACGATCGGCGAGGGCGCGACCGTGTCGAGTTCGTCGTAGATCGCGACGATCCGTTGCCAGTCCGTCTGCGCCGCCGAGCCCGCGACCGCGTGACACTGCGCGATCGCTGCCTGGAGCACGTACGGACCTCGCTCCCGCGCTGCGCGCAGCTCACCGGTGGCGCGGGCGATCTCCTGTTCGTTCCACCGCGACCGGTCCTGCTCCTCGAGCGTGCGCAATTCGCCGTCGGGGCCGTGCCGCGCAGCTCGATGTGAATGCTGCAGGAGCAGCAGCGCGAGCAGACCGTGGGCCTCGGACTCTGTCGGCATCAAGGCCACCACCTGCGCGGCCAGCGAGATGGCGGTCGAGGCGAGGGCGGGGTCGGCGAGTGCCGAGTAGCCCTGGTTGAACACCAGGTAGATCACCGCGAGCACGCCGGTCAGCCGCTCACCGAGCGCTTCTGGCGGCGGTACCCGGTACGGGATGCCGGCATGGGCGATCTTGCGGCGGGCTCGCACCAACCGCTGCGCCATCGTCGGCTCGGGCACCAGGAACGCGGTGGCGATGTCGGCGACGCTCAATCCGGCCACCGTGCGCAGGGTGAGCGCGACACGCGCAGGCAGTTCCAGCGCGGGGTGGCAGCAGGTGAAGATCAGTCGCAGTCGGTCGTCCTCCGGCGGTTCGCTCGATTCATTCATGATCGCAACCTCGGCCAGCTTGGCCCGCTCGGACGCTGACCGGCGCAGCAGATCGATCGCGCGATTGCGTGCGGTCGTCGTGAGCCAGGCGGGCGGGTTGGGTGGAACGCCGTCGACCTCCCACCGCTGCAGCGCAGTGGCGAACGCGTCACTCGCTGCGTCTTCAGCGAGGGTCCAGTCCCTGGTGACACGGATGAGGCCCGCGACGATCCGGGCCCAGTCCGACTCGTGTGCGTCTGCAACGGCGTCCGAGGCGGACGTCATTCGTCGAACTGCATCACCGGTCGGATCTCGATGCGGCCGTTGCGCGCCATCGGGTGCCGTGACACGTAGTCGATCGCCTGGTCCAGATCCGTGCACTCGAGGAGGTCGTAGCCGACGATCCACTCCTTGGACTCGGTGAACGGACCGTCGGTGACGAGGACCTCGCCGCCGCGGACCCGCACCGTGGTGGCGTCCTGGACAGGGCGCAGCACGTCACCCCGCAGGCGGATACCGCGGCGCGCGCCCTCCTCGACCCAGTCCTCGACCTCGTTCTCCTGCTCGGTCCGTGCGTCAGGCTCCGAGTCAGTGGCGACGAACAGCATGTACTCCATGAATCCTCCTTGTGTGGACGCTACGGAAGTACGACGAATGGCGGCAGGGCGAAAACGACACCGAGCCCGGCTCGTTACTGCCGACTCGGGCCGCCGGTTCCGGGTTCGACCATCAGCAGCACGCGCAGCGCGGCGAGCCACACCAGGCAGGCACCCAGCATGTGCAGCGCCACCAGCAGCGGCGGGACGTGCAGGAAGTACTGCGTGTAGCCGACGACCCCCTGCGCCAGCTCCACCGCGAACAGCACCCACACCGCCTGCCGCACCGGCTGGGCCAAACGCAGCGCGTATGCCAGCAACAGGAGGCCCACGGTCAAGCCGATGAGCACCATGACGGCGTCGGCGTGCAACTGCGCGAGCCCTGAGGTCGATAGGTGGATGCGGTGGACCCGACCGTTCTTGAGGTCGCCGGCGTGCGGGCCACTGCCTGACACGACGGTGCCGATGACGAGCACGGCGGCCGCGACGGCTGTCGTGGCGCGCGCCAGGATCAACCCG